>JAEYYZ010000214.1 GCA_023428185.1 Actinomycetes bacterium | reverse complement strand
CCCACAAAGTCTTCAACCTTGCCCAGCATGAACGGCGGGGCGCTCTCCTCGATACCCATCAGTGCCTCCCGTCCGTCATCAGTCCCACTCGAATCCGCCGCGGCGCCACTCATACACAAACGGAATGGTGATGAGCGCCAAGAAGGTGGTGATCGCCACCAGGCCAAAAACTCCCAGTTGCTGGTGAGCCACGGCCCAGGGGTAGAGGAACACCACTTCAATGTCGAACACAATGAAGGTCATGGCCACCAAGTAGTACTTGATGGGTACGCGGCCACCACCAGTGGCGCCCGGCGTGGGCTGCAGTCCAGATTCGTAGCGGTCCAGCTTGGCGGCGTTGTAGCGGCGCGGGCCCACAAAACGGCTCAACAACAAGCCGCCTCCAGCGAGGAGGCCCGCAATCACGATCATCACGATGATCGGAACGTAGGGGTTCACCGGTCAGCCCTTCCCGCTCGCTGCTGCATGGTCCACAACACAGTCACACGCCTCATGCCGCGGGCGCAATTCGGGTGATCGCGGCGAGGAGACGGTCGGCCCAGTTGCCGCCGCGCGGCTCGTAGACGTCCGCTAGCAGTCTAGAGACAAATTCCATGATGAGCGGACGAGGAAGGCCGTATCGCGTGCATACCTTCATGACTGTGGGGTGCTCTACGAGCGAGGCAAATACCCGCCCTAACGAGTAGTACCCGCCCAGGTCGTCTTTCATCATGCGGGCATAGGACGCTAGTGCCGCTTCTTGAGCCGATGCCGTGCTCGCCTCACGAGCGGCTACGGCCGCCTCTGTGGCCCGCCGTGCGGCCTGCATCGCGTAAGCAATGCCCTCGCCGTTGAAGGGGTTGACCATGCCGCCAGAGTCACCCACGAGCATCATTCCTGGCACATAGTGTGGCTGGCGATTGAACGCCATGGGGATGGCTGCTCCCTTGATTTCGCCCACCTGCTCGCCAAACTCCCAGTCCTGCGCGCTGTGGTCGAGCCAGTCACGCATGAGCGCGCGGTGATCCAACTTGGGAGGTGTGCCCTTGGCGCTCAGCGTGCCCAGGCCCACGTTGGCGGTGCCGTCACCCAACGGGAAGATCCAGCCGTACCCGGGAAGCAGGTTGGACTTGCCTCGCTCGCCGTCCCAAATCTCCAGGTGCCCTTCCATCCACTCCTCGGTGTCCCGTGGCGTGGTGAAGTAGGTGCGGACCGCGACACCGATGGGGCGGTTCTTCTTGCGTTCAATGCCCATGCCCAGAGCGATGCGGGCGCTCACGCCATCGGCGGCAATAACCAAGGGTGCGCGGAACTCTACGGGGTCGCCCTTCTTGCGCCCGGCATCGTCCACTTCCCTGGCCACGACGCCCACCACCCGGCCTGCGCCTTGGTATCCGTCTTTGCTTTCGTCGCGCAAAGCCGCGTCAACATGCCAGCCTTCGCGCACGTCCGCGCCTGCGGCCCTGGCATGCTCCGCGAGCCGTTGGTCAAAGGCCGCGCGCGGCAGGCTCAAGCCATAACTGGGGAAGGACTCAAGATCATGCCACGGAAACTCCAGCCGATGCCCGCCTCCCACCATGCGCAAACCCTGGTTGGGAATCCAGCCTTCGTCACGCGGCGTGGGCAGACCAATAAGGTCAAGTTCGCGCACCGCGCGGGGCGTCAAGCCGTCACCGCACACCTTCTCGCGGGGGAATCGAGACTTCTCGAGGGCTATGACATCGAAGCCCTCGGTAGCGAGGTAGCGCGCAGCCGCCGCCCCCCCGGGGCCCGCGCCGATGACGATGACATCGGCTTCGGTTTTCACAGAGTCAAGGGTACGAGGCGCGGGCCGATGCTGAGAACGGCCCGCGCCTGTGGACAAAGGCTAGGCGCGGCCGTAGACCTCACGCCACGTGTTGTCGAACGAGTCCACGTACTTGGCTCGCTTCAGCTCATCTGGAGTAGCGACTCCACTGTTGACCGCGCGCGCCAAAGTCTTGAGGGTTTCCGCAAAGAAGTACTCATCCGTACCGTGCGGAGCATCGAGCGCAGGCATGCGCCGTTGGTGCGATTGAAAGAACCACACTTCGTCAATGCGGCGCTTGAGCGGTCGGCCGGCCTGGATCGGATCTTGCCCTTTGTAGACAAAGTGTGGATCGAAGACGGGAGGCGAGTAGGCCTTTGCCGCTTTGGTCTTGACCTCCTGGGCTTTGGAAGCCTTGGCCGCGGCGTACTCGTCGAGGAATTTCCCGGAGATGGCGGCGCGGATGGTGTGCACGATGAGTCGCACCGAGGCGACGATCAGCCAGCCCACCAAGAGCAACATGCCGTACAGGACGTTCTTCCGGCGCACGTCACTCGCGTCCAAGAATGACAGCCCCCATACGGCGAGGAGCGTCACAGTCCCTGCGAGTGCAAGATCGAAGATGCGCTTGAGTAGCGTGTCGAGCCACGCCACGGATACCCAACGGGCGTCATAGAACTTCATAGGTAAACCTCCCTCAGCACCGGCGGTCGCCGTCGCGTTCAGGGGAGCCTAGCGGCGATCCACGAGGGCCGATGCCGCGCGGGTGGCGGGTTTACTACGTCGTACGCTGGGCAGTGTGACCGTGCACGCCTCGACACCTGCGCCGCTCACCGTGCACACGGTGGCTATCCCGGACCCAGGTGACTTGCTGGAATTACTCCCAGAACCCGGCACGTCCTGGGTGCGCCGCAGCGAAGGAATGGTGGCCTGGGGCGAGGTTTCCAGGGTGCACGTGGCCGGTCCCGCGCGCATTGACGACGCGAACACGTGGTGGCGGCTCTTGGTGCGGCACGCCACCGTACGCGACGAAGTCGGAGAGCGCGGTACAGGCCTCATTGCCTTTGGCTCTTTCAGTTTCGCCGACTTGTCACCGGCGGGAGGCGCGCTGATAGTGCCTCGCTTTGTGGTGGGCAGGCGAGAAGGGAAAGCATGGTTGACCTTTGTGTCAGACCAACTTGATGAGCCCATGCCTTCACTTGCCGACGCGTTGACGCGCCGCAGCTCCCCCACACCTCTGGGCACAGTGACAGTCGATGCCGGGGATCAGGCCCACTGGGAAGCCTCAGTGGCATCCGCCGTGACTCGGATCAGCGCGGGCGAACTCGACAAAGTGGTGTTGGCCCGCGCAGTCAACGCCACCGCAGAGCGCCCTGTGGATGTGCGTGCCGTCCTTGGCCCACTCGCGGCGGACTATCCCACGTGTTGGGCGTTCCACGTCGACGGGCTGGTCGGGGCCACTCCGGAACTCTTGGCGCGCGTGGATCACGGGCTCGTCACCTCCCGAGTGCTTGCGGGAACCATTCGCATGACGGGCGACGACATGGGCGACTTGGCACGTGCCGCGGCACTGGCGCGCTCCTCCAAGGATCGCGAGGAACACACCTACGCCGTGAGTTCGGTGACTCAAGTACTCGCCGCGCACTGCGCCTCCGTCAATGTTCCTGACGAGCCCTCCGTGCTGCACTTGCACAACGTCATGCACTTGGCTACTGACGTCACTGGCGTGCTGAGTCACAACGTCTCCGCCCTTGAACTCATCCGCGAACTTCACCCCAGCGCCGCTGTGTGCGGCACCCCCACACTGGCTGCCGGCCGTGCCATTGACGACCTTGAGAGTTTGGATAGGGCGCGCTACGCAGGTCCCGTGGGCTGGGTTGACGCCGCAGGAGACGGCGAGTGGTGCATTGGGCTACGTTCCGCAGAGATTGATCCGGAGGATCCACGCAAGATGCGTCTCTTTGCCGGGTGCGGAATTGTCGCGGCATCGGACCCTGAATCCGAGTGGCTTGAATCCGAAGCCAAACTCGAGCCCATGCGCAAGGCTCTAGGCGCCAGCTAAGTCCCGCGACTCACTCGCGCCTCCACCACCTCGATGCCCTTCACGGGCCGGGCCAGCGCCGCCTGCAGATCCTCGAGTGACTCCGTGAGCACGTGACCCACTCCATACCCCGCGCACAAGCCCGCAAGGTGAGCTTCATGAGGCGTCGTGAACACCCGCTCAAACTCCTCGGCAGGCGCAGTGGCATGTTCCAAACTCGAGAAAATAGTCCCGCCACCGTCGTTGACCACCACGATGCGGACATCGGGCGTGCGCTCTCGCGTGCCCACCAAGAGACTCCCGGCATCGTGCAAGAACGTCACGTCACCCATGAGCGCGGTGACCGGCTTGTCGCAAGCGAGAGCGATTCCACATGCGGTGGCGATGGTGCCATCAATGCCGGAGAGGCCACGGTTGGCAATGAGAGTGGGCACACCGCCCGGTTCCCACACAGGAGCCACGTTGTCCACGGCGCGAATGGGTCCAGAGGAACCCACCACGGCCACGTCGGAGGGCCCAAGAGAGTCCACCACTACCTTGGCGATACCTCGGGCGTTCCATGCCGTTGCGGGGAGCTCGAGGTCCGATGCCGCGAGCAGCCATTCGTCGAGCCACGAGACGTGGGCCTCCGCCTCCGCGCCCTCCCCTCGCCGCCTGGACGCTTCAGCCCCCGCATCTTCCCTGTTGCGCGAGGCAACAGGCTGCCCGGCTTCCAGCCATTCTTGAGGCACCCGTGCGAGCACTCGCTCGGCATGCAACGGCGCCTCCCGCCACCGCGCCCCATGGTTGGCCACGTAGAGCGCCGTCGATTCGTGAATGATCCGGTGGATGACGCGGGACAAAGTGGGCCTGCCAATCACCACCACTTGGTCGATACGCGAAGCCAACTCCACGCCTGCGGCGTCGCGCAAGAGCGCCACATACGGGCCCACTGCGTGAGAGCCGGCGCGGGCACCCGATGTGGGTTCCGCCAGCAAAGGCCAACCGTGTGCTTCGGCGACGAGACGTGCCACGTCTCCCGCTCCGTCTCCCGCGATCACTACCCCGCGGGTGGCCTCAGGCAAGTGGCGCGAAGGCATGCTGACGGCACGTAAACGCTTGCGTGCCCTGTCTAGCACTGAAGGCTCGTCCACTGAGATATCGGGCCACTCCCCCTGGTCCGCATGTAAGGGATCGCGGAACTCGACATCCACGTGAACGGGCCCGGGGGAGGCGGTCATGTCGTCGCGGTCGGGATCGCCAAGGCTGGCACGCACAGCGCGAGCCACGATGCGCGTGGCCCGGCCGCCGCGTTCGGCTGGCTCGGGAGCGGCCACATCGGTGGAGAGGCGCACAAAAGTGCCGAACATTCCCACTTGGTCAGTGGTCTGGTTGGCGCCAACTCCCCGCAACTCTCCCGGTCGGTCCGCGGTGAGAAGAATGAGCGGCAATCCCGAGTGATGCGCTTCCATCACCGCCGGCATCAGGTTCCCCACCGCAGTGCCAGAGGTGGTGATGATGGCGACAGGGCTAAGCGCACCGCGTAATGCCCGCCCTCGAGCTAAACCCACCGCGAGGAATCCCGCAGAGCGCTCGTCGATGCGCACATGAAGGTTGAGTTCAGGGGCACCCGCCGGACGCTCCTTGCCGGTTGCTTGAGCCACCGCATGGGCGAGTGGCCCTGACCGTGAACCCGGGCACAACACAAAGTCCTCTACCCCGTACGCGACGAGCGCAGCCACCATCTCCCGCGCGAACGCCGCGGACGGATTACCGCTCACGCTGTGACGACCAACGTGGTCATGCGCATGCGCCCGTCAACCGGCAACAAGGTTTGGGCCACGGTGTCCGATGCGAGCAGGGCGCCCGTTCCCAAGCCATGGGCGTAGGGCTGCGGGGGCAAGGCAAGCGCCAAGGCAAGTCCTGCTTGTAGGCCCACTGAACTCTCCATTGCGCTCGACACAACTATGGGACGCTCGGCGCGTTCGGCAAGTTCCATGCACGCGCGCACGCCACCCAGCGGATTCACTTTGAGCACCAGTATGTCCGCGGCCTCCAAGCGCAGCACTTCCTGGATGTCGCCCGGAATGCGCACCGACTCATCTGCGGCAATCGGCACCTCGACTTTGCGGCGTACTAGGGCGAGCTCTGGCGCAGAGGCGCACGGCTGTTCCACGTACTCGAGTCCACCCAATCCGCCAGTTCGCACGGCTGCATCCAACGCCTTGATGGCTGCCACGGCCTCATCAACCTGCCATGCGCCGTTGGCATCCACTCGTAGCGCGCCGCCCGTGCCCAGTGCCGCGGCAGCGGCCTCCACGCGCGCGCAGTCGTCCTTGAGCGTGGACGTGGGCCCGCCTACCTTGACCTTGGCGGTGCGGCAGCCATGAGCGAGTGCGTAGCGCGGCACCTCATCAGGAGCAACCACAGGGACGATGCTGTTCACCGCCACAGATTCCTGGACGGGCTGGGGCCACAAACCCTTCGCAGCTTCCGCCGCTCCCAGCCACCACCGGTGAGCACGTTCGGGCGAGTAGTCAGGGAAGGGAGAGTATTCGCCCCACGGGGCATCATCCGGCGCATCGGCCATGCGAATCAGCACGCCAGAACGCTCTCTCACGCCCCTAAACGAGGTGGTGAGAGCGACGCGAAAGGGCCGGTACAGCATGGGTACAGCCTACGAACTCGGCCACCACCCGGTGCTACGGAGATAGGCTCGCGTTTATGAGCGCGATTCCCACTCCTGTCTCCGATCTCATGGACCCCGCCGTGTGGCGCGCCATCGATGGGTTCCCAGACAGTGACATCACCTACCACCGGTGGGTGGATCGCACTGGGGTCACCGAGCGAGACCTACCTGCTGTGCGGATCGCTTTCAATCGCCCTGAGGTGCGCAACGCCTTTAGGCCGCAAACGGTTGACGAGCTTTACCGAGCGATAGATCATGCGCGCCAGACCATTGACGTGGCCGCCATCATCATCACCGGGAACGGCCCGGCAGCGGACGGCGTACACGCGTTCTGCTCAGGCGGTGACCAGCGCATCCGTGGCAAAGACGGTTACCTCTACGAAGGCACCGCCGCTAATGCCCCCGCGTATGGGGGCCGCCTCCACATCCTCGAGGTCCAGCGCCTCATGCGCACCAGCCCCAAGGTGACCATCGCCGCAGTGAACGGCTGGGCCGCGGGAGGGGGGCACAGTTTGCACGTGGTCGCCGATCTCTCTCTCGCAAGCCGCGAGCACGCACGCTTCAAACAAACCGACGCCAACGTCGGCTCTTTTGATGCGGGCTACGGTTCAGCGCTGTTGGCGCGCCAAGTGGGAGACAAACGCGCACGGGAGATCTTTTTCTTGGCACGGGAGTACTCCGCCGCCGATGCCGAGGCGTGGGGTGCGGTCAACGAGGCGGTGCCGCATGGAGAACTCGAGGCCAAGGCTCTGGAGTACGCCGCCATTGTCGCCACCAAGTCTCCCCAGGCCATTCGCATGCTGAAGTTCGCTTTCAA
Source organism: Actinomycetes bacterium (assembly GCA_023428185.1). GTDB lineage: Bacteria > Actinomycetota > Actinomycetes > Actinomycetales > Demequinaceae > Demequina. Next base: position 4,496 of record JAEYYZ010000214.1, on the reverse strand, counting down.
CCTCGTGGACGATGGCCTGGCTGGGCAGCAAGTGTTTGCGGGCGAGGCCACGCGCATGGCGTACATGACCGAGGAAGCGCAAGAAGGACGCGACGCGTTCTTGGAGCGCCGTGATCCGGATTGGACTGGCTTCCCTTACGCGTACTGACGGGGTGTGGAAGCCTGCTCAGCTGAAGTTGGCGTGGCTACCACTCACACCAGCGTTAGGCACAAACTCCACCCACGTTTGACCGGGCGCTAGCGACACCGGCTCGCCGCTGGTGGTGGTGATCACGTATGGCGAGGTGCGGTCGGCTTTGCTCCACAGGACGGGTATGTACTTGCCGCCCGTTGCCACAAAGCCAGGGCTACCGCTCACGATCATTTGAGACACGGGCAAGCTGTTGCTGGTGCGCACAGTGACGTGGAGCACCAAGACGTTGGTGGCCGAGAGTCGAGTGCCCGCCGAGGTGGAACTGGGCTCGCCAAACTCAGACCGGAGCCAGGTGTTGGTGGACGGATCCCAGTCCCAGCTGGGCTCGCCGTATCCCGAGAAGCGCAAGTCAATGTGTGTGGCAGGCGTGCCTTCCAAGACGGCGGTTGCCGCCTCAGCGGGGTAGGCGAAGTTGAATTGGGGCCCGGGCGCCACTGATCCACCGGCTTGAGCGACGATGTCCGCGATGTCTACATGCAGGTTGTAGGGGGCTGGCTTGTCTTTGGTGCGGAAGAAGCCGTCGTCGCCCAAGTCTTGAGCTATGAGCAGTTGGCCGCTATTGCGAGCAATGGTCATCACCTTGGGGTTGGCGCCCGAGAAGACCAATGGGCCGCCCAAATGCCCAATGCTGTCCGCGTCATGTTCACGCATCGATCGAATGGGTCCCACAGTCTCGGGGTACACCGACTGGAACACGGCGATGAGGCGCGGAATGCCGCCGTCAATGTAGTGCTCGAACACTATGTCCGCGTACTCCAGATTGCTCTGAGGACGGGCCTTGTTGTCGTTAGGAATCTTGATGGATAGAGCCGGACGCGCGAGTTCCTCGGGGCTTGCAGACGAGGCATCGAGGCCGGTGATGGGCCATGCAATCGCTGGCTTGGGGTCCTCTGGGGGTGCCGGCGCGAAAGTGCGTTCGGTGGGCGGGGACTCCGTATACGTGACAAAGGCGGGAGTGATTTCCGCGGGTGCGCAACCCCCTAACGTGAGCGCCGCGATAGCGGCGAGCCCCAGCAAGGATTGGCGGGCGATGCGCATGTTTCGATTCTAGGTGCCGCCTACGCTGGGAGGGTGGAATACGCGCGGCTAACTGATGGCCCTGTCGCCGCCGTCCGCGCGGCGCTCCGCGGAGACTCGCGAGGGGTCGCGGTGCAGACCTCGGGATCCACTGGTGAGCCGCGCGAGGTACTGCTGAGCGGCGCGGCCTTGGTGGCATCGGTCAATGCCACTCACGAGGCACTCGGCGGGGCGGGGCAATGGATACTGTGCGTGCCCGAGACCCGTGTGGCTGGTGCGATGGTGATCGCTAGGTCGGAGATCGCAGCCACGCTCCCTGTACGCACCGCGCCAGGGCCCTTCACCGCGGATTCCTTTGCCGATGCTGTGGCGTCCTTGGAACCGGGCGCTCGCCACTACGCCTCCCTAGTACCCACCCAGTTGATGCGCATCATGGATTCTGCGCGGGGCGTGGAGGCGCTCGCGCAACTCGACGCGGTGTTGGTGGGCGGGGCTGCACTGCCCTTGGAGAATCCTCCCGAGAACGTGGTTGCGACCTACGGCTCGAGCGAGACGTGCGGGGGATGCGTCTACAACGGAAAGCCTCTTGACGGAGTCGAGGTGCGGGTCGTTGGCGGCGTGATCCGCATCGCCGGTGCGATGCTGGCGGATGGCTATGCGGACGGTGACGATTCACGCTTTGTCCAGGAGTCAGGAACGCGCTGGTTTGTGACAAGCGACGCAGGCGACTTTGACGCCCAAGGGCGGCTGCGCGTGCTGGGTCGCCTGGATGATGTCATCAACTCCGGAGGCGTCAAGTTCCACCCCGGGCCCATCGAGGCCGCCGTGCGCGCCTTGCCGTGGGTGAGCGACGCCGCGGTCGTGGGTGTGCCGGACGCCCAGTGGGGTGAACGCATCGTGGTGGTGGCGGAGACCCGTCCAGGCGTAGGGGTTCCACCGTGGGACCAAGCGCGAAAGCTGCTGGCGGTGGGGCTGGAGAGCGCGGCCATACCCAAGAATTGCGTGCTCGTTGACGCCCTGCCCCGGCTAGCCTCGGGCAAGATGGATCGTGCGCGAGTGCGCCACCTTGCCAAGGAGTCACATGTCGAGCGTTGAGGACTGGGTCGCGGGAGCGCGTCCGCGGACGTTGTGGACGGCCATCACCGCCGTTGCGGTAGGAAGCGCATCGGCTGCCGCCGTTGGCGAGTTCAGACTCGAGCCCGCGCTCTTTGCGCTGGGGGTGGCGGTCTCACTGCAGATCGCGTCCAACTACGCCAACGACTACGCGGACGGCGTACGAGGCACCGATATCAACAGGCTTGGTCCGGAACGATTGGTAGCCTCGGGGCGAGCCACGCCGTCGGCGGTCAAGCGTGCCGCGTACATCGCGTTTGGTGTGGGTGCAGTGCTAGGCCTCTACGTGGTGATCTTGTCTGGCCAATGGTGGCTACTCGCGGTGGGTGCCCTCGCAATCGTGGCCGCGTGGACGTACACGGCTTCTCCGCGACCGTACGGCTATGCGGGCTGGGGCGAGGTCAGTGTGTTGTTCTTCTTTGGCCCCGTTGCCGTCCTGGGGACGATGCTCGTTCAAGCCGAGCGCGTGACGTGGTGGGCGGTGCTCGCCTCGTTCGGCGTGGGCCTGTGGGCTGTGGCTCTGCTGATGATCAACAACATTCGCGACATCGACGGTGATGCGCTTGCGGGAAAGCGCACTCTCGCGGTGCAACTGGGTGCCCGCAGAGCGCGCAACGTCTTTGGCATCACCGTGCTCTCCACGCTGGTCTTGGCTGTCATCATCGCTTTTGAACACCCTTGGGTGTTGCTCACGCTGCTGACCGCGGCGCCTACGGTGTTCTTTGCGGGTGCCATGCGGCTGGGGCCGCAAGGGCTCGCGTTGCGCCCCTTCTTTGCCGGAGTCAGCCTGGTGGGCTTGGTCTACGGACTGCTCCTGGCCTTGGGTCTCGCGCTCTAGCGCGTTACTTCTCGCTCGAACGAGGAGTGCTCGACGCTTCGGAATCCTCAACCCCAGCGTCGGCTTCAATGCCTTTGCGTGAGCGAGTAATCCATCCGTCCATTTGTGCCATGGCCTTGCGGCGAAGTCCCGGGAAAGCGACGTAGCCCAGTACCCACGCGACAACAAAGGCAACCAAGACGGCGAAGATGTCGAACCACTTGAGCGCCCACAGCGCTGCATACACCGCGAGGAAGATAGCGGTGCGAACCAGCCAATACGCGAGGACGTGCATAGAGTCAAACATAGTGGCGGGTTAGGATTCCCCAATGCTTCGACTAGTGGGAATCCTCGCCTACTTGGCACTCACCGTGTACACGGTGGCCGATGCGGTTCAGTACCCGCACCCCAAGCCCTTTGGCATGCGCAAGTGGCTGTGGGTGGCGTCGATCCTGGTGCTGCCCGTGGTGGGTGCGCTCGCCTGGTTGATCGTCAAGTACGTGACGGGCGGCGACGGCAGTTCACCTCGAGGCAGGCCCATGGCACCTGACGACGACCCCGACTACTTGCGGTGGCTTGAACAACAGCGCCGACGCCGTTCCAGTTAGTCGCGCCACCCGTACACGGCCTCGATCTGGGCACCGACGCGTGCCAAGTCAAACTCAGCGACGCGCTCCTGCTGACGTTGATGCAAGCGCTCACGCACCGACGGCTCAGCAATGAGTGTTGCGAGTCGAGACGCGAAAGCCGCAGTGTCGGTGGCGTCCACCACGGCCTCGGGGTCACCGATAGTCCAGGCATAGCCCGGGTTGTCTCCGGCAAGCACGGCGCCAGCCCCAGCCGCCATAGCTTCAATCAGCACGATGCCAAAGCTCTCGCCTCCGGTAGCCGGGAAAACCGCAATGTCGGCGGCGGCCAAGAATCCTGCCTTGTCCTCGTCACTCACGAATCCGCACAGAGTCACGACCCGCGAGAGCCCATGGCTTTCTACGGCCGCCTCGACTTGGCCGGAGAGCGGGCCACGCCCACCGATGCGCACCTCGAGCTTGTCACGCAGCTCATAGGGAATGGCGGCGAGCGCCTCGACGAGTTCCAGCACACCCTTACGATCAACCAGCCTGCCCAAGAAGGCCACCACCACCGAGCCTTCGCGGCCCGCCGGCCACGGCTTGGCGAGCGCTTGATTGCGCATCGCCTTCACGTCAATAGGGGCGGGGCTGGTCACACACTTCACTCGGTACGCGGCCGATGCGAATTCTGTGGCAGGCCCAGAGAGTCCCGTAAACGCGTCAAAGCGCCGCACATTGCGCCTCAGCGCTCGGCCCAACGCTTTGGTCCCCAAGTCCGACCCGCGTC
>JAEYYZ010000047.1 GCA_023428185.1 Actinomycetes bacterium | reverse complement strand
CAGTACGACGCTGCGCTCGCCTCTGCGGCCATCTACCAGGCTCGGCTCAACCGGGAAGGATTTGGGACCATCACTACCCAGATCGCATCCCGGGCCGATGCCGGGGACGGGGTGTTCTACTACGCCGAGGACTACCACCAGGGCTACCTCTACAAGAACCCGGGTGGCTACTGCAACCACGGCTTCTGCCAAGTGAGTTACGCGGACGCATGAGCGCGATCACTATTTTCGCGCCGTCGCCCGTCCTCACAGTGACCCTTGAGGAAGGGGAAGGCGATTCCGCGATCCACATCCACGCAGGAGGCCAAGGCGTATGGCAAGCCCGCATGCTCTTGCGCCTTGGTGTGGAGGTGTGGATGACGTGCGTACTCTCTGGCGAAACCGGCCAAGTCATGCGTCACCTCTTGGACGACGAGGGGATCCGGGTGGACGCCGTGCAGCGCGAGGCGCGCGGGGCCGCCTACGTCCATGATCGCCGCAACGGCGAGCGAGTGGAGCTCGCCATGGATGAGGGGACTCCCCTAGGCAGGCACGAACTTGACGAGTTGTACGGCCTCACGCTCAAGCGCGGCATCGAGACGGGTCTTGCGATATTGAGCGGTCCCGCCGGCGACGATGCGCTCCCTGCGGACACCTACCGCAGGTTGGCATCGGACTTGAGGGCGGGCGGCGCCAAGGTCATAGTGGATCTGGCCGGTGACCGGCTCGGGGCCGCCGTCGAAGGCGGTGTAGACGTGCTCAAGGTGAGCCACGAGGAGCTTCAAGACGATGGCCTTATCAGCCAAGCCTCGGTGGGTCAGATAGCCGGTGCCATGCGAGAACTCCGGGACCGCGGCGCCGAATGCGTCATCGTGACCAGAGCCTCTGAACCTTTGTTGCTCTTGGATTCCCAAGGACTCATTGAGGTCACGGCACCTCGCATGGAAATAGTCGATACGCGCGGTGCGGGAGACTCGCTCACCGCCGGCGTCGCTGCCGGAATGGCGCAGGGCGCCTCACCTCGTGAGGCGGTAACGCTCGGAGCCGCCGCGGGCGCGTTGAACGTCACTCGCCATGGGTTAGGTACGGGCGACGCGGATGCCATTGAGGCACTGCGACGCTCAGTGACAGTGCGTGATCTGGCTGCACTGATAGACAACCCGGAAGCGGGCCCGGCCGAGAGGGTCGATCTCGACGGGCTCGCCGCTCTTGCGGATCCGCATCAGGACGCCCAAGAAGACGGCACTGCCTCATGACCCGGGTGCTTGTCACCAACGACGACGGCATTGACGCTCCGGGTTTGCTGTGTTTGGCTCGCCACGCGCGCGATGCAGGCCTCGAAGTCACCGTTGCGGCTCCCGCGCAGCAGTCCAGCGGTTCAAGCGCCTCGATCATGGCCGAGGACAACGACGGCCGCATCGCCATGGAGCGGCGCGAGCTTCCGGACCTGGATGGCGTCCCGGCCTTCGCGGTCCACGGTGGGCCGGGCTTGATCGCACTCATCGCCGCACGAGGCGCGTTTGGGGAGGCACCCGAGTTGGTGCTCTCTGGGGTCAATCACGGAGCCAATGTGGGCCGCGCCATCCTCCACTCAGGGACGGTGGGCGCGGCCCTCACCGGCGCTCTCAATGGCTCGTGGGCGGCGGCAGTGTCGCTTGACGTGGGTATTGCGCCGGAGGAGTTTCACTGGGATACGGCGGCCCACGCGGTGATGGAACTCGTTCCCGCATTGCTGGAACGCCCGGCAGGCACTGTCATCAACATCAACGTGCCCAACACCCCCACGCACCACGGCGTCAAAGAGGCAACACTGGCACCCTTTGGCATCGTGCAAACCACACTGACGGATAGCGACGAGCATTACGTGCGCCTCGCTGTGGAGGACCTTCCCAACCGCCCGGAACCAGGAACCGATGCCGCGTACTTAGCGCAAGGCTGGGTGACGGTCACCGGCCTAGATGCCGTGCGGCATGTCCCGCTCGGTCTAGAAGCCTCTTAGCCTTGCGCCACTGCGGCGCGCACAAACTCCCACTGCATACGGCCTTGGTGTCCTGACCCGCCCTCGTGCCCATTGAAGGGGTATATCTTCATCTCTTTGGACACCGCCCCGCCAGTGTTGGCCCCGTACCAGTTGTACGCAGCAAAAGTCGTGGACGGGGGGCAGATGTCATCAAACAAGGCCACCGACCACAGTGAGGGAGCCGTGGCCCGCTTGGCGAAGTTGACACCGTCAAAGTAACTCAGCGTGCGGAACGTCTGCTCCTCGAGGCCTCGGTGAATTGCCAGGTACCTGCGGATCTCGCCGTAGGGGTCCGAATCAGTGATGGTGACCGCGCGCTCAAAATGGCACATGAAGGCCACGTCCGGCATGACCGCACGCAAACCCGGAACCAAGCCCGCTACCGCCAACACTGAAGCACCGCCTTGAGAGCCCCCGGCGACAAAAACCTGTTGCGCGTCCACTCCAGGAAGCTCTTTGGCCACCTCCACCGCGCGCACCCCGTCCGTGAAAAGGCGCCGGTAGTAGTACGTATGGGGTTGCTCGACACCCCGAGTCATAAACCCAGGCAAGGACGGCCCTGCGCCCTCGGGGTCGGGAGTGTCTCCGCCGTTTCCCCACGATGAGCCTTGACCGCGGTTGTCCACCATCAAGTGGGCAAAGCCAGCCGAGGGCCAAAAAGTGTGTTCAAACGGCAGCCCCCTACCGCCACCGTAACCATGGAACTGGACCACTATAGGCAGCGGCCCCTCCTCGCCCGCCGGCCGTGAGTACCACGCCTTAATGGGCTGGCCGCGGTAGCCGGAGAACGTCACGTCAAAGATGTCCACGTGAGGCAATCCGGGTGCGAGCGGTTCCAGCAGAGTCTCCGTGGCGAGTGCGCGGGACTCATCAAGCGTCTGGGCCCAAAACTCGTCAAAGTCGGCAGGTTCACGCACCTCGGGCTTGTAGGTGCGGAGTTCCTCAAGGGGAAGGTCGAACTGAGCCACGTTTTCTCCTCAGACTGCAGGGGTGATGAAGAAGTTCACCATCACGCTAAACACTGTGAGTACCACCAACAGTCCTGAGACGAGCCACACAGCCTTGGGCCGCATGCGGAACGAATCGGCGATCATGTGTGCCGTCAGGAAGCCCGAGGCGGTGGCGGTCATCATGAAAATCGACGTGACCGAGCGCACGGTGGCGAGGTTGTCTTGCCCCGCCGAGAGCCACGTGGCCACCACGTAGGTGAGTCCATAGCCAATGGCGCCACCCACCACGAGGAGGGCCAATTCGGTGATGCCGCGCGGAAGCGGCTTGGTGAGACGCTCAATGGCCACCAACAGCGGCAATCCTAAGACCACTCCCACCAGCACTACAGGAAGAGTCGCGCTCACCAAAATCCCCGGGGCGCCCGCCACTAAAGACACAGGCAGGATGAACAGCAGGGTCACGCCAATACCAGCCGATGCCGCAGCCAGCAGTCGCGGAGCCGGCTGGATTGCGGCTCGCCGCGCACGCTCGGCCCGCTCGGCCGCGCGCGCCTCTTTGGCGTCATCCGGCCAGTCGAGTTCGTACGGGTCGTCGCCTGGACGGGCCGTCAGGCTTGCCAGCTCACGCTCCAAAGCGTCGTCCATGCTCTCCGCCTCGTTAGCGCCAGTGCGGGGGCGGAGCGCGTCGAACTCACTCGACAAGTCTTGGTCTTCTGGCAGGCGCCAGTCGTCCCCAGGGGCGAGCGGCTGGTCGTTCTCGTCCGCCGCTCCCCCTTGTGGAGCCTTCTTGCTACCTGCCACGGAGGTACGAGAGCAGGCGCAGCATCTCGATGTAGATCCAGATGATGGAGAACACCAATCCGTAGCTTGCGGTCCATTCCCACTTGGCGGGAAGACCGTTGCGCACGCCGTTGTCTACAAAGTCGAAGTCGGAGATCAGCATGAAGGCACCCAGGGCAATCGCAAAGAGCGAGAGGATGATGCCGAGCGGAATTGACGTACCTGGAATGTTCATGGCCCGGATGTCGGGGCCGCCAGTCCACACCATGGCCACGTTGATGATTGAGAACACTACGTAGGCGGGGATCGCAATGGCGAGGAACTTGCGGACCTTGGGCATGTTGCGCACGCGGCCGGACTTGTAGACGGCCAAGGAGACTGCGAACACCACGGCGGTGGCAATGAGCGCTTGGAGGATGATGCCGCTCCACTGGCTCTCGTAGAGGCGCGAGATGCCGCCTGCGGCACCGCCGTACAGTGCGATGGTGACAGCGAAGAGGCCCGGCTTGGGCTCCTTGCGAGCGGCGAACATGGACACGAGGCTCATGACGAACGCGGCGATGGCAATGGGGAAGATGGCCTCGTACGGGGCGAACATGCCTACGGCCACAGCCACGGCGACGGCGAGCATGAAGAACGACGCGGCCTTCACCAACACGCCGTCGTACGTCATGACGTCGGCGCCTTGAGGTACGCCGATTCCTGGTTGAGGTTCAAGGTCAAAGCCCACGGGGGGCGTGGAAGCGTTCGCTTGGAACTGCTTGGTGTTGTTGAACACGGGGTTGGCCACGGTGCCTCCTCAGGTACGTGTAGTCGATTCTAGTTGGGCTCGAGTGCGCGCCCCGCCCATTGGGGAACCTTGCTTGTGCGCTGTGCG
>JAEYYZ010000038.1 GCA_023428185.1 Actinomycetes bacterium | reverse complement strand
GACATTGCCACGGGCAACGTCATGGCTTGAATGGGGAAGGGGTGAGTGATGCCAGCTGAGGCAAGGGCCTCCACGATGGCTGGATTCACGCCAAAGTCGGCGAAAGTTTTGTCGGTCATGCGTTCCTCGGAAAAGCGGCGCTAAAGGGGCACCTTAGGGCGGTAGCCGATCGCGCATCATCTGGAACTGGCAGCGCATATCGCCGCGTGTGGGTTGCGACCGGGCAACCTCTGTCCTGGGAAGTCTAGCGGCAAGTGGCTTCGCAGCCTAGGAGCCACCCTATTGTGGGCCTCATGCATGTTGTGGTGATGGGCGTGACGGGCTGTGGCAAGACCACAGTGGCTAAGGGCATCGCGCAAGCGAGGCAGTTGGAGTTCATTGATGGCGATGACCTCCACCCCGCCGCCAATGTGGCCAAGATGAGCGCTGGAACGCCGCTCACGGATGAAGACCGATGGCCGTGGCTAGACCTCGTTGGCGAATGGCTCCAGGAGAGGCCGCGTGCCGTGGTGGCGTGCAGCGCACTCAAGCGGGAGTACCGGGATCGATTGCGCGCCATGGCGCCAGGGACGGTGTTCATTCACTTGGCGGCGCCACATTCCGTGCTCGCTGCGCGAGTGGAGAAGCGGCTCACTGATGAGGGGCACTTTGCGGGCCCGGACTTGCTCGCCTCCCAGTTCGAAGCCCTTCAACCCTTGGGATTCGATGAGCCCGGGGGAGTGATCGACGTTTCTACCGCTTCGCCCACCGAGGTGATGGAGGTAGCACTGGAGCTAGTCGACGCCCTCGACGTGTGAGGCTATGCCTCGAAGCCGACGCGGCGTTTGGCTTCCTCGCCCAGTTCCACGTACCCGATGGCTGCCGAGGGCACTACCACCCGGCGGCCCTTGACATCGGTGATGTCCAAAGTGGCTCCTGCCAGGGCATCCGCCACAAGCTTGGCCACGGCGTCTGCCGTGAGGTCGGTCTCCACGGTGAGTTCGCGACTGACGTTCTGAACGCCGATCCGGATTTCCACAGCGACCTCCTTGTTCGTGCCTTGACGGGGCACGAACTATCGTAGGGGGATGCGTGGGCGACTGACCTCCCTGTTCGCGGGCAGTGGAATCGGCGGAATCTCGCTCAAAACTGCCATGTACGTGGTGTTGGGCGCATTCGCCGCCGGCTTCCTGGTGGCGTGGATCACCTCGCTCTTGCCCGGCTGGGTTGATGGCCCTGAAGCAAGCCCAGAACCTCAGCCGGAGATCACTTATCCGGGCGAAGTCGTGGTTCCGCAACTGGCCCCTGTGCTGAGGGACTTGGATGACCAAGACACCCTCGCAGGCGTGACCACCACTAAATACACGTACCGGGGCGAAGGCACCTTTACTACCTTGCCGGGCAAGGGCGAACCGGAGGACAACGGGGTGCCGGTCCGTTGGGTGGCGATCGCCGTGGAGGACGGTGTGGAGGTGGACGCCCAAGCGTTCAAGGAGTTTGTGTTTTCGGTGCTCGAGGACAACCGTTCGTGGGGTTCCGATGGCAGGCTCCAGTTTGTCCAGACGGATGGCGTGGCCGACTACCGCTTTGTGCTGGCAAGCCCATACACGTCTGCCGCGACGTGCCCGGATCCTCAAGAGACGGTGCGCGTGGGTCCAGTCACTGAGGCCTCACCAGAGGTGGAGGGTGCGCCCTCTGCGAGCCCGTCTGATGTTCCCACGCTGATCCCGGGAAATGCCGGTGATGAGCGGCCGTCGTGTGCAATGGAAGGGATCGTCCCCATCTCGCTTTTCGAGTGGACAGCAGGCTTCCCCGAGTTTGGCGCGGACCGCACGGCCTCGCGCACGTACTTGATCAACCACCGGTTGGGGCACTTGTTTGGTCACGAGGAGACCTTCTGCGTGAGTGGCAGGGCTCTCATCATGGATGACCAGCGCGCACCTATGCCGCCTGAGTGCGAAGTAAACCCCTGGCCCTTCCCCGATGCGGCTGCGGAGTTCGTACCCACCCCTTCCCCCTCACCCAGTCCCAACTAGGCGCGCCAGCCGGGACGTACGCGTGTTTTGCCACCCCCAATGTCCCTCGGTAGTGGTGGGATAGGCATATGACACCCGGGTTGGACTCCTTCCAGGCCCACGCCGTGACCTCCATTGCAGAGGGGATCGGCAACCTGGTAGTGGTGGGAGAGCCTGGCGCGGGTAAGACCACCGTGGTCGTGGCCGCTGCGACGGCCGCCGTTGACGCGGGTATCGACCCAGCAAGGCTCGTGGTCTTGGCACCCACTCGGGAGTCCGCGGCGCGATTGCGAGATCAGGTGACTGTTGCATTGGCTCGGCCAGCTGGTGCCCCATTGGTGCGCACGCCCGCGTCCCTCGCCCACGCAGTGCTACGCGCGGTGGCAGATGCGGAGGGAAGGCCAGCCCCCGTCTTGGTGACGGGCGCCGAGCAAGACGTGATGTTGCGCGAGATCCTTGAGGGTCACCTCAATGGGCGGGTGGGTCCGCTGGACTGGGCGGGTGTGCTCCCGCCGCATGCCACTGCGCTACCCGGCCTCCGAGCCGAGCTCAGGGATCTCCTGATGCGCGCTACCGAGGCAGGGCTTGTGCCTGAGGATTTGGAGGACCTCGCTCAACGCGTGGGCCGCCCAGAATGGCGTGCCGCAGCAACGGTAATGCGGGAGTACCTCGCCGTCACCACTTTGCGTTCCACGCCCTCCGATCAGGGCGCGCGGTATGACCCCGCCAGCGTGGTGGCGGAGGCAGCGCACGCTTTGCGCACGTGGCAAGGCACAGGCAAGCCCGGTTGGGACCTCGTCATAGTGGACGATGCCCAAGATGCCACCGCTGCCGTTCATGACTTGCTTGGCACCCTCGCACAGGCGGGCTCGCGCGTGGTCTTGGTGGGGAACGCCGACCAAGCGGTGCAGGGATACCGCGGTGCCGTGCCAGCGGCACTAGCCGGGGCCACGGCCGACAAGGGACCGTTCGCGTTGAGTGCGGGAGTCATCGAATTGGGACCTGGGCACCGCCAGCCACCCGTATTGATAGCGCTGAGTGCCGCCTTTGCGCAACGCATAGGCACCCTAGGCGTGGGCTCTCCGCGTACCGCCCCCGTATTAGCGGCCACGATCCCCACTGAGCATGGGCAAGGTGCTGGCAAAGGGCACGGTAATCCCGTGACGGTCATCACGGCACCGCACAGGTACGGGCAATCTCGGGCCATCGCTGCTCACTTGCGCCGGGCAAGGCACGGCTTGGATGGAGTGGAGGTGCCGTGGCGTCGGATGTGTGTCATCGCGCGTTCCGCAGCGCAATTGCGTGAACTGCGTAGCGACCTTGCCGCGGCAGACATCCCTTGTGTGGCACTGGGGGAGGCGGTGGCGCTGCACGCTGAGCCTGCTGTGGAGCCTTTGCTACGCATCCTGCGGGCTGCGGCAGGTGAGCCTTGGACTGAAGCCGATGCCGTGGCGGTGTTGGGGTCCCGCCTGGTGGGCTTGGATCCGGTGGCGCTCCGGAGACTGCGCCGGGAGCTGGTGCGCGAAG
>JAEYYZ010000029.1 GCA_023428185.1 Actinomycetes bacterium | reverse complement strand
TGCTCGCCGATGCTGAGCGAAAGTGACTCTCCGGCATCGGCCGGGATGGTGGACACCACCACGTCGCTGGACCGCAATGCGGGCACAAGAGCCTGCACGTTCTCGAGATCCAGGAAAGTGGGAGCGATCCCCATTGCCGTGCTGGCACGGATCAGTCCTCCAGCTCGGCCGCGCGATCTCACGGCTACCACAGGACGGGTGCAACCCAATTGGCCGAGGGCAGCGACCGCCGAAATCGCCGTCGCTCCCCCACCTAGAACCGTGGCAGAGTCAATTCGCGTCACTCCAGCTTCACCCAATGCCTGGACGATGCCGTGTACGTCGGTATTCGCTCCCACCCATTGGAGCGTTGCATCACGGCCGCCCACGAGCACCGTGTTGATGACTCCCAGAGTCTTGGCGAGCGGTTCCACAAAGTCCATGAGCGCAATCGCTTCCACCTTGAGGGGCATGGTGAGCGATAGCCCGGCCCATTCTCGATCGACGGTGCGCAAGAAGTCAGCGAGACCCCCAGACGGGACGTCGTACGCGTCGTACTGCCAGTCCAGGTCGAGCGCGGCGTACGCAGCTCGGTGCAGCACGGGCGACAGCGAATGGCTGATCGGGTGGCCCAGCACGCCAGCCCGGCGGGTCATCGACTGACTACCCGCCGTTCGCTGCGTACCAGGCGTTGAGGATTTCCACGTTGGCCAAGTGCTCGTTGTATGTGGTGGCGTAACGCGTCTCACCGGTGGACAAGTCCACCGTCACGTAGAACACGTAGTCGTGCACTGCCGGGGTAATGGCTGCCTCGATCGACTTCACGCCCGCACCGGAGATGGGAGCAGGGGGCAGGCCCTCGTAGTAGTACGTGTTGTACGGGTTGTCGATGAGCTTGTCGTCCGCGGAAACGAACGGACCCTCGGAGGGCTTGAAGTACTTGATCGTGGCATCCAACTGGAGCTTCATGCCAATGTCGAGACGGTTGTAGATGACGCCGGAGATCATGGGGCGGTCCTCATCGAGTCGCGCCTCACGCTCAATGAGCGACGCGATGGTGAGGATACGCATCCTGTCTTCGGGAGCTACTCCCCTGTCGTCCAGCACGTCAACGGTCTGGGCGATCATGGCGCTCAACACGTCCGTGGGGGTCACTCCCGGGTTGAATTGGTACGTCTGCGGGAACAGCCAACCCTCGAGGTTGCCATTCGCTTCAGCGGGCAGGCCGATGACGTCGTGCTGCTGTGCGGCAGCTTCAACGTCCTCAAGGGAGTACCCGGTGAGATCGGCGATCTTTTGGAAGTAGAAAGGCAATGTGTGGCCCTCGGGCACGGTGATCTTGCGTACGTCACGCCGTTCCGGGTCGAGCAGGTAGAGCAAGGCGTATTCGGCCTTCATTTCCCTAGCCATGAAATAGTGCCCAGGCTTGATACTCGACGAGGCGCTGTTCTCTCGCGCGGCGTTAATGAACGCCTGCTCGGAGGCCACCACCCCTGCCTCGTACAAGGTCTTAGCGATGTCCTGACCCGTGTCGCCCGACGCGATCACGACGGTGACATTCCCCGTGCCCACGCCTTCGTAGTCGGCCACCAGGTTCTCATCAGTGGCGAGCGTGGCTTGCACAAAGTTCCATGCTGTGGAGGCGCCAATGGCGAGAATGACAAGTGAGACAGCGGAGATGACTGCGGTCCATTTGCGGCGGGTGGCACGCCGCTCTTGGCGTTGCAGGCGGCGAAGATCCAACGACGTTGTCGTGATCGTTTCGGCCTCGAACAAGTCAGTCATGATTCTCCTCGCGAGGTACCTCGCTAGTTACTTTACCGAGATTCCCGAGTCTGTCGATATCTAGGGCGGCCTCAAGGATGACAGTTGCGGCGGCCGAGTCAATGCTGGCTCGCTGCTGCCGGGCTGATTTCCCGGCACTCGTCATAGCTCGTGCCGCCGATGTCGTAGTCAAGCGCTCGTCCACCAAACGCACGGGCGCGTCTACAAGTTCCGCGAGTTCTTGAGCGAACTTTCGCGCGTCGTGTGCCGAGGTTCCCTCGGTGCCATCCATGTTCTTGGGAAGGCCCACAAATACCATGGCAGCGCCACGCTCCTCGGCGATCGCAGCTACCTCAGCCGCCGATCCTTCACCCCGAGCAACCGTGGCCACAGGAAAGGCCATCGTGCCCGCCGGGTCGCTCGCCGCTACCCCGACACGCACCGTGCCGACGTCTACGCCTAGGCGAACGCCGCTATCCACGCGCTCGCACGGAGTCGGTGACAGCGGAAATCGCATCCGTGATCTTGGACGAATCCTGGCCGCCGCCCTGGGCGAGGTCAGGCTTGCCGCCCCCACCTCCGCCAAGAACCGCCGTAGCGGTCTTCACCAAGTCGCCTGCAGACAAGCCGGAGTCACGCGCGCCAGCGTTGGTCGCCACCACCACGCTCGGTCGCTCGCCACCCGCAAAGAGCGCTACCACCGTGGGTGCGGCGTCGCCAAGGCGCGTGCGCACGTCCAATGCCAGAGTGCGCAAGGTATCCCCACTCGCACCCTCCGCAACGGCAATCACGGCCTTTACGCCGCCGATGTCTTGGGCACCTCGAGCCAAAGCCTCACCAGCACGCAAGGCCGCCTCGGATTCAAGGGCGGATAGGCGCTTCTCTGTTTCCGCAAGGCGCGAGACGAGCTTCTCAATGCGGCCCACGAGTTCACCCGGTTGCGTTTTGAGACTCGAGCTGAGTTCGCTCACGATGGCCCGTTCTGCGGCAAGGTGCTTGAACGCATCGGCACCCACAAGGGCCTCAATGCGACGCGCGCCTGAACCCACGGATCCCTCACCTGTGACGGACAACAAGCCAATCTCAGCGGAGGAGCCCACGTGCGTTCCTGCACACAGTTCCCGAGAGAACGGTCCACCAATCTCCACCACGCGCACCCGGTCGCCATACTTTTCGCCGAACAAAGCCATGGCTCCGAGCGCCTTGGCCTCATCCAGGCTCATGACTGAGGTTTCCACGGCTAAGTCCTCGCGGATGGCACGGTTGGCAATCTCTTCGATCTCACCACGGGCTCCGGCACTCACGCCTTGAGTCCACGAGAAGTCGAGCCGCATGTAGCCAGGCTTGTTGTATGAGCCTGCCTGGTTAGCGCTCTTCCCTAAGACCTCGTGAAGTGCTGCGTGCACCAAGTGCGTAGCGGAGTGCGCGCGCGAGGCATCGCGGCGGTTGATGACATCCACGTGTGCGGAGACCTTGTCGCCCACGGCGATCTCGCCCTCTTCCACGGTCACGGTGTGGACGATGAGGTCCTTCACGGGCTTTTGCACATCGATCACGTTGAGCGTGCCGTGCGCGCCTCGGATGACACCGGTGTCAGCGTCCTGTCCGCCGGATTCCGCGTAGAACGGAGTCTCACGCAGCACCACTTCCACAGTATCGCCGGCCGATGCTGCAGCAACGGAAACGCCATCCTTCAGCAGAGCGACCACATCAGAGCCCACCTGGAGTTCATCGTAGCCACGGAAGTGTGTGGTGCCTCGAGCCACGAGCTCTTGGTAAACCTTGGTGTCCGCGTGCCCACCCTTCTTAGCCTTGGCATCGGCCCGAGCGCGGTCCTTCTGCTCCTGCATGAGAGCGCGGAATGCGGTCTCGTCCACCTTGAGGCCCTGTTCGGCGGCCATCTCAAGGGTGAGGTCGTACGGGAAGCCGTAGGTGTCGTGGAGCTGGAACACGTCGGCCCCGCTCAACACCGAACCACCGGCAGCCTTGGTAGTTGCCACAGCGGTGTCAAGGATGGTGGTGCCGTTCGCCAACGTGCGGCGGAAGGCATCCTCTTCCGTGTACGCCGTGGCCGAGATTCGTGCGAAGTCGCTGGACAGCTCGGGGTACGAGGGGCTCATGGCGTCGCGGGAAACGGGCAGGAGTTCTTGCATCACCGAGTCTTCAACGCCAAGCAATCGCATGGCACGCAGGGAGCGGCGCAGCAGACGGCGCAACACATAGCCGCGACCCTCGTTGCCTGGGTTGACCCCATCGCCAATGAGCATGAGCGAAGCGCGCACATGGTCCGCGACCACACGCAACCACACGTCATCGTCACGGTGGGCACCGTAGACGCGGCCAGAAAGCTCCTCGGCCTTTCGGATCACCGGCATGACCTCGTCGATCTCGTACAGATTCGCCACGCCCTGCTTGAGGTAGGCGACGCGCTCCAAGCCCAAACCGGTATCGATGTTCTTCTGACGCAACTCACCGCGCACAGTGAAGTCATCCTTGGCCTTCACGTCCGCGATTTCGTACTGCATGAAGACGAGGTTCCAGATTTCCAAGAACCGGTCTTCGTCCACTACAGGGCCGCCGTCTTTGCCAAACTCAGGCCCGCGGTCAATGTAAATCTCAGAACACGGACCAGCGGGTCCTG
>JAEYYZ010000191.1 GCA_023428185.1 Actinomycetes bacterium | reverse complement strand
CCCACACCAACGCACGCTTGCGATCGGCCGGGATCGAGGTGCTCGAGATAGTGGGTGCGGAGCTCGGCCGTGGGCGAGGCGGGGCGCACTGCATGACCCAGCCGTTGCGGCGCGATGCCCTCTAGATAGTGAACTCCGGATCGTCGCCTCGCGGCAAGGTGGGAAGCCGCGGCCCGCTCCTGGGCTCCCAGGCATCGGAAATATCCAACAGCCGGGTGACGTCCGCCACGAACTCGCCACTCACCAATTGATCCAACGTGATCTCGTCAAACACCAAGCGCACGGACGCACGCGCGGCAATCCAGACCTCTTTAAGGTGCGCAAACTCGGGCGCGTACGTCACCTCGTCGGGCCGCAACCCGTGGACATCCGCGAGCGGACCGTCAATGGCACGCAACACCTCACCCAGCGTGATCTCACTGGGAGCGCGCCTCAAGCTGTACCCACCCTCAGCGCCACGCGTGGAGCTCACAATGGCCGCACGCCTGAGGTCAGCCAGCACGGCTTCCAAGAACTTGCGTGGCAAGTCGTGCGCGTCTGCCAAAGTCTGAGCCGATGCCCTGTCCGGGTATCGCGCCGCCAGCGCCATCACCGCGCGCGCCGCATAGTCACCCTTGGCTGAGACGTGCATGGCTGTCACTCTAGTGCGCGCGCGCCGCAGCCAACCGTGAGGCTTGGGGGGCGAGGCGCAACCACACGGTGTCGCCCACACCCACACCCAAGTCGCTCACGTGCGCGCGAGTAAGGCTCACGGTGGTGCGCTCCGCCGCAGGGGCAGCCGCTCCAGACGGGCCCTCCCCTGGAATAGCTGCAGTGAGACGCACCTCATGACCCACTCGCTGCACAGCAACCACCTCCGCTTGAGTGGAGCCCTTGACCGCAATGCCAAGCACGTCGATGTCATGGGGCCGCACCACTGCACCCCCGAAAGTGGTGGTGGGGCCCAAGAAGGACATCACAAACGGATTGGCAGGGCGGTCATAGATGTCGTCGGGGGTTCCCACTTGCTCCACGCGGCCTTCGTTGATGACCACGATCTCATCGGCCACTTCCAGTGCCTCTTCTTGATCGTGGGTCACAAAGACCGTGGTCACGTGAACCTCATCGTGGAGCCTGCGCAGCCATTGGCGTAGCTCCTTGCGCACTTGGGCATCGAGGGCACCAAATGGCTCATCCAAGAGCAGCACGGTGGGTTCCACCGCGAGCGCGCGAGCAAGCGCCATACGTTGGCGCTGTCCTCCCGATAGCTGTGATGGCAATCGGTGAGCGAACTGCTCTAGGTGGACCAGCTTGAGCAACTCGTGGACCCGCTGCGCCACCTCATCCTTGGGACGCTTACGGATCTCCAACCCAAACGCCACATTCTTGGCCACCGTCATGTGCTTAAACGCCGCGTAATGCTGGAACACAAAACCGACATTGCGTTTTTGAGGCGGGAGGTGCGTGGCATCGACCCCTTCAATGGTGACGGTGCCTTCGTCGGCGTCTTCCAAGCCGGCGATGATCCGTAGCAGGGTGGACTTGCCGCCACCACTGGGACCAAGCAGCGCCGTGAGCTGTCCGCTCGGAATGGTGACATCCACATTGTCGAGCGCCACGAAGGTGCCGAACTTTTTGCCTACTCCCTTGACCTCGATGCTCATGAAGATTCCTTAGATTCGGCGCGAGAGCGCAACACGCTCACCGCGATGATCGCAATGATGGAGACCGTGGCGAGCAAGCTCGCGATTGCGAACGCTTGCTCTTGGTCAAAGTCGTAATACAACTGCTCCACCATGAGGGTGGCCGTTTGGGTTTTGCCGATGAGGTTGCCAGACACCACCTTCACCGCACCAAACTCACCTATAGAGCGGGCAAGGCACAGCACGATGCCGTACGTGAGGCCCCACCGGATGGCGGGGATGGTGATACGCCAGAACGTTTGCGGGCTGCTCGCTCCCAGGCTGCGTGCCGCTTGCTCTTGTTCGGTGCCCACTTCTGCGAGAACTGGGACAATCTCACGGATCACCAGCGGCAAAGCAATGAATGTGGTGGCAAGCACGATGGCGGGCGTGGAGAAGAGCACCTGAATGCCAATGGAGCCCAGTGGCTTTCCAAAAACACCCGTGGAGGCGTTGTAGACCAAGATGATCGCGAGGCCCACCACCACGGGAGATACGGACAGCGGCACATCAACCAACGCGTTGAGGATGCGCTTTCCGGGGAACTCGTAGCGCACCAGCAAGATGGACACGGCTACGCCGAACACCACGTTCAGCAACACAGACCACGCCGCGGCTATGGCCGTGAGGCGCAACGAGTTGATGATGAGCGGGTCCTGGAATGCTTCGACCACCGGCTCAAGGCCATCTGCGAAAGTGTTCCAGAACACCAGCACCACGGGCCATGCAACGAGCAGGCCTACGTACACCACGGTGATGACCCGCAAGGGCCAGCGCAATCGGCTAGGACGCTGTTGAAGCTTAGCCACGGCGCGCCACCCTTCTTTGAAGGAAGTCCAGCGCACCAATCACTACGAACGAGATCACGAGCAGTATGGTCGCCACCACTGCGGCTTGAGCGGTTTGGCCGCTCTCGATGTACGTCAAGATGCGCACGCTCGTGACCTCGGTACGCAACGCCAAGTTGCCCGAAATCAGCACCAGCGAGCCGTACTCCGAGACGGCCCTGGCAAAGGACAACGCCGCTCCCGCTGATATGGCAGGCGCAAGCGCAGGCAGCACCACGCGCGTGAGCGTCTGACGGCCGGAAGCGCCCAGGCTGTACGCGGCTTGTTCCACCTCCACGTCCAGTTCCTGCAGCACTGGCTGCACGGATCTGACAATGAACGGCAGGGTCACAAACGCAAAGGCCAGGAACACCGCAGACTTGGTGTTGGCCACGTCCACGCCCAACGGGCTACGCGGGCCGTAGAGCCCCAACAAGACCAAGCCAGCCACGATCGTCGGCAAGGCAAACGGAACGTCAATGACGATCTCAATAATGCGCTTACCAGGGAAGTTATCCCTTACCAGCACCCACGCGATGATGGTTCCCACCACCACATTGAGCAACGTAACAAGGGCTGCCTGACCCAAGGTTAAGGTGATGGCGGCTTGGGTCTGCGCATTGGTCAACGTGGACCAAACGCCGGACCAGCCGCCCACGGTGGTTGCTACCACCACGGCGCCAAGCGGAATGAGCACCAGGATGGAGAACCACAGCACTGAG
The DNA here is from genome assembly GCA_023428185.1 of Actinomycetes bacterium. Taxonomy (GTDB): domain Bacteria; phylum Actinomycetota; class Actinomycetes; order Actinomycetales; family Demequinaceae; genus Demequina. Next base: position 1,673 of record JAEYYZ010000191.1, on the reverse strand, counting down.
ACACCCAGCGCTAGTCCCGAACCCTTGGTGAGCGTAGACCGCGGCACAGCCCGCCCCCCCACGATGGGTGAGCGGGCTGCGCCTAGGTCAGTACTCGTCACGAGGACTTGCCCGTTGCTACCTGGATCTTGGTGATGATCCCGTTGTCCGGGTCAAAGAACTTGGGGTTGGCCTCAGCCCAGCCGCCAAAGTCGTCGTTGATGGTGAGTAGCTTCTTGGGTGCGGGGAATGGATTGCTTGGGTCGTTCGCGCCCTCAACCTCCCCTACCTCCACACCATCGATGACGGGACGGAAGCCCAGTTTGGCGAACTCTGCTTGAGCTACGGGCGTGTACAGGAAGTCGAGCCACTGCTGAGCCCTGGGGTCGGCGTCCTTGAGCACAGCACCGGGGTTGTCGATCCGCAACGTCGTCTCCGGGAGGACGTACTCAAGCTCCTCGCCCTGCTGGATGGCAAGGATCGCTTCGTTCTCGTACGAGAGCAGCACATCGCCGGTGCCCGCCAAGAACGCGCTCGTGGCATCGCGACCGGAGCCTGGTAGCGCCACGATATTCTCGAACAACGCGGTGGTGTACTCAATCGCGTCGTCCTCAGAACCACCCTCGGCAATGACGTCTCCCCATGCCGCGAGGATGTTCCAGCGCGCGGAGCCCGAAGATCCCGGGTTGGGCGTGACGATGCTCACGCCATCCTCGATGAGGTCGTCCCAATCCTGGATGTCCTTGGGGTTTCCGGGGCGCACCACGATCACCACTGCGGACGACGACACGATGCCACCGGTGGGGCCTTGGTTCCAGGATTCGTCCACGAGCCCGGCCTTGACCAAGCGCGTCACGTCTCCCTCAAGCGAGAAGTGCACGTAATCGGCCTCCAGGCCCGATTCCACTGCCCGGCTCTGGTCTCCCGAGGCACCATACGATTCCACCCACGTGACTCCTGCGCCCTCTGGCGTTTGAGCCCACAGGGCCTGAATGGCGTTGTTGGCGGCCTTGGGAACCGCAAATGCAACCAGGTTGAGGGTGGTTTCTTCACCGGCGACCTGCACTGGCGCTCCGCTTACCGAGGTCTCAGGCGTCGAAGCTGGCGCGCACGCGGCGAGCCCCATAGCTACAACCGCCCCTACACCTGCCCATCGCAACTTCGACGTCTTCAATTCCTTACTCCTCTCGGCCATCCAGGCATTTCCTATCGGCTTGGTAGAGATTAGGGATTAGCGAGTGGTTTTGTCAATTCGCTCGACACGCACGCGAAACATCGCCCTCGGTAGAATTGGGAAATGTTGGCCCACGCGCCCCTGCTCTCCACCATCGCGCTGGGCCTAGTCGCGGCCTTTGCCATGGGGCTCTTGGCGCAAAAAGCCCGGCTCTCCCCCATCGTCGGCTATCTCATAGCGGGCATACTGATCGGTCCCTACACCCCCGGATTTGTAGGCGACGGCGAGATTGGCAAGGAGCTGTCCGAGATCGGCGTGGTGTTGCTGATGTTCGGCGTGGGGCTGCACTTCTCCGTCAAAGAACTTCTCGCCGTGCGGCGCGTGGCCCTGCCGGGTGCCATCGGCCAAATGGCGGTGGCCACGGCCGCCGGGACCGGTTTAGGGCTCTGGCTGGGCTGGAGCCTTGACGGGGCGCTGCTCTTTGGTCTGTGCCTGTCCGTGGCCTCCACCGTGGTGATGC
>JAEYYZ010000169.1 GCA_023428185.1 Actinomycetes bacterium | reverse complement strand
GGTGTGCCATGGGATGTCAACGGCGTGACTCTCACCCTGGTGCCGTTGGGCCTCACCGCGTTGAGCGTGCTGATGTTGGTGGGGTTAGCGCGCAGGTTTGCTTCCAAGACCTGGATGAGCTGGCTCTGTGCCGTGGGGACTTTCGCCGGGTTGGTGGCGTTTGTGACCACCGTGACGTGGGCGGGCGCAGAAGACACGTCGCGGAGGGCATTCATGTCCGCCGTGGTGGCAACCGTGCTCGCCGCGCCGTCAGTTGCCCTAGGAATTTGGCGCGCGCATGGAGCCACCCTTGCGTGGGTGACGCGCATTCCTCACGTGGTGCGTACCGGTCTGCGTATGGCGGTGGCGCTCGTGGGATTGCATGTCATAGTGGGTGCCCTCGCCGGCGCTGCCTGGGTTATTGCAGGGCGGCACACCATCGCAGACATCGCCACGTCTTTGGATCCGGACGCTGCAGGTGGCGTGGCATTGGCCGCAATGCAAGCGCTCTTTGTGCCCACGGTGATGGTGTGGATGATGGCGTGGACGGCGGGACCAGGATTCGATGTGGGACTCGCGCACTATGCGCCCAGCGAGATACTCGCGGCCCCGCTGCCCGCGGTGCCACTCCTGGGAGCCATGCCTTCCGCTTCCGGGGGGCTCTTAGTGTGGGCGCCTTTCGTGGTGGGAATCGGCGCGGGGGCGCTACGCGTCGTGATGCGGCAGAGGATGCCTCAAGGTTGGGCGCGTGTGGGCGTCATGGTGATTGCGCTGGGTCTCACGGGGGCCGTGACCGCCATTCTCGGCTGGGCCGCGACGGGAGCCATAGGCCCCGGGTCGTTGAGTCACGCTGGCGTCTCTCCGGGCGAGGTTGCGGCCATGACGATGCTCGTGATGGGCCTAGGGCTCGCGGCTGCGGACGCACTTGACCGTCTCGCAGTGCTGCTTGGATTCGCCAAAGACCCGGCGATCAAGAAGGACGAGTAATAGGCAACCGGGACTCCACGGAGTCCCAAAAATCGGTGGTGCATTGCTCAAGTGCCATAGGCGTGAGTGCCTGTTGCTCGCATCGGGACTGTTCAATCAGTTCCGGCGCAACCACGAGCGACACGGCGCCGGAGCCACACGACAACAACGCCAGCGACCCGCCGATAGCGAGCATCACCCGCAACACCATCGCCCTGTCCACGCCCCGAGTCGCTACAAGAGCTAGCACTGCGAAGGTGACCGCAGCTGCCGACGTGGCGACTCCCGCGAAGCGGTAGGGATAGGGCACGCCACTCGTCACCCATGTCAACACCATGCATGCCAAGAACAAATGCGACATGAAGCGCAATCGTTCCGGCATCACTGGCACAGGTTCACGGGTGGCCGTCACGGCGGGGCGGTTCCTTTCTGAACGGACAAGCGGAGGCGGGCGGGGCTTGCTCCCGATAGGGTCTCACTGTGTCACACGCCTCCCCCACGTCCCGAATCGTCGTTCTGATTTCCGGTGGCGGCTCCATCATGCAGGCACTCATTGAGGCGTGCGAGGACCCTCAGTATGGAGGCCGCGTGGTGGGCGTCATCGCTGACCGTGAGTCGGCGGGAGGTTTGGAGCGGGCGGCCGATGCCGGGATCGCCACAGCGGTAGTGGGGCTTGGCGACTTTCCAGATAGAGATACGTGGAACCGTGCTGTGGCGCAAGCCTTAGCGGCATTCAAGCCGGACCTGGTGGTGTTGGCGGGCTTCATGAAGATTCTTGGCGAGCCGAGTCTCACTCAGTTCGGTGGTCGCATCATCAATACTCATCCCGCGCTCTTGCCTTCCTTCCCGGGCGCGCATGGCGTGCGGGACGCCCTCGAGGCTGGCGTCAAGGTGACTGGGTGCTCGGTCATTGTGGTGGACGCAGGAGTGGATTCAGGCCCGATCCTGGCGCAAGCAGCGGTAGACGTTTGGGACAATGACACGGAAGAAACGTTGCACGAGCGCATCAAAGTTGTCGAACGCACTCTCGTCGTGGAGACGGTGGGCCGTATGGTGCGACACGGATGGCACGTGGACGGAAACATCGCGCGAGTAGGCGCACCCAAGGAAGGCACCCTGTGACAGATCGCATCCCTCTTCGCCGCGCGCTCATCTCCGTCTATGACAAGACCGGGCTCGAGGACCTTGCCAGGGTGTTGGTGGGTGCAGGCATAGAGATTGTGTCCACCGGTTCCACGGCGCAACGTATCGCGGATGCCGGGTTGCCCGTGACGCCGGTGGAAGCGGTGACGGGCTTCCCTGAGTGCCTCGATGGCCGTGTCAAGACGCTTCATCCGCGCATCCATGCGGGAATTCTTGCGGACTTGCGACTACCGGATCATGTGTCCCAACTCGAGGAACTCGAGGTGGAGCCCCTCCAGCTGGTAGTGGTCAACCTCTACCCGTTCGCCGCCACCGTGGCATCGGGCGCAAGCCAAGACCAAGTAGTGGAGCAGATCGACATTGGCGGTCCTTCCATGGTGCGCGCCGCGGCCAAGAACCACGCGTCCGTGGCTGTGGTGGTGAGCCCTGGTGACTACGGTGCCGTGGAGGGCGCGGTGGCCCAAGGCGGCTTTACCGTGGCGGAGCGCACTGCGCTCGCAGCGGCGGCATTCAGGCACACGGCGACTTACGACACTCACGTGGCGTCATGGATGGGCAATGTGGCCGCTCCCGATGACGAGGGCACCGGCTTCCCCGGGTGGGTGGGCCTCACGGCCACGAAGTCCGCGACGTTGCGGTACGGCGAGAACCCGCACCAGGGCGCGGCCCTGTATGTGTCCGACGCCGGGGCCGGGGGCCTCGCGAGCGCCCGGCAGTTGCAGGGCAAAGACATGTCGTACAACAACTACGTGGATGCCGATGCCGCATGGCGCGCAGCCCATGACTTTGACGAAACAGCCGTGGCTATCATCAAGCACGCAAACCCCTGCGGTATCGCTGTGGGTGCCTCCGTTGCGGAGGCCCACGCCAAAGCCCATGCCACGGACCCTGTCTCTGCATACGGCGGCGTGATTGCCACCAACCGGCCCGTGACTGCCGCGGCTGCCCGGTCTATTGAGCCCATCTTCACTGAGGTTGTGGTGGCGCCGAGCTTTGAACTCGAAGCCCTCGAGATTCTCTCCGCCAAAAAGAACTTGCGGCTCCTGGAGGTCCAGGGCGGCCGTGCGGCTACCGAGTGGCGGCCCATTTCTGGCGGGCTCTTGATTCAGCAAGCCGATCGGTTGGACGCCGGCGGGGATGACCCGCATGCGTGGGAACTGGTGGCAGGAGAGCCTGTTGCAGCATCGACGCTCAGCGATCTCGACTTCGCCTGGCGCGCATGCCGTTCGGTGAAGTCCAACGCCATATTGCTCGCCAAAGATGGGGCGGCCGTGGGTATCGGAATGGGGCAAGTCAATCGCGTGGACTCCTGCGCCCTGGCAGTGCAACGCGCCGGAGTTGACCGCGCACAGGGTGCGGTCGCGGCATCGGACGCGTTCTTCCCATTCCCCGACGGGCTGGAAACTTTGGCGGCGGCCGGAGTAGTAGCCGTGGTTTCCCCCGGTGGTTCGGTACGGGACCCCGAGGTGATTGCTGCTGCCCAAGCTGCGGGCATCGCGCTCTACCACACGGGTGCCAGGCACTTCTTTCACTAGGCCTCACAGAGTCCCATGATCTTTCCCGAGCAACCTCCGCGACTGACCCGCCTTCTCATGGGCGGTGCAGTAGTGATGATGGCGCTGTTGCTGACTGTGGCTGTCGCTGGCTACGTGACGGTCGCAGTGATGGCGATGGCGATTCTCGCGATTGTCGCCGCCGCCTTGAGGGCATTCTCGCCGCGGACCTGGCAAGTGGGGTCTCGCAGCAGGGCTGCAGACATCTCGGTGCTCACCGTGCTTGGTGTGGCGCTCGGCTTTCTTGGTTTGACCACTCCGTTGGGGTAGAGGGGCTCGCACGAATTAGGGCTCCGACGACCGTCGGCTGTCAATTGCCCTCCGCACTGCAGTGTGTGAAGCCAACGACTCGCCCCAGGCTGTGTGACGCAACCGAGAGAGCGCCCTGCGCCACCACGGTGTATGGGAGTTGCGCAAGTGTTCAGCGACAATCGCTGCGCGCACCGCCCGCGGTGCTACTAGAGCACGCAACTCGTGAAGGTCCGACTCCACACGTCTGAGGTGTTGGTCCACACGTGGAGGCCGCAAGGAACCCAGGGTGCGGCCCACCTGCGAAGCGAGCAACTCGCGCGCCGTGGCCAGCTCGAGACCGTGCACCGTGGAGCCAATGCGCGCCTGGAGGTCGATTGCCTGCTGGAGCGCGCCGCTGTCCATGCCCACGTCGATCATCTGGGCCCACTCGCGGATCACATCAAGGCACGTCATGTGCGCACGCTCGCCTTCAAAGCGGCGCGACGTCGAGAATTCGTTGGCAAGTAGCAACAGCCCCCGCGCCACGGTCTCTTCGTGGCCGACCGATGACAGATGCCATTCCTGGTCGATAACCTCCAGGCCGTGTGGTGTCACAACGATGTTCCACGGCTGTAGGTCGATAGCGCCTTGGGGAGATGCTCTCACCATTGCGGCCCACGACGCGAGTAACGGACCCGGGTCCGAGGACTCAAGAATGAGATCGCTTAGCAGTGGCCCGTGGAACACTGGCTCGGTGGTGGGTCGCCAAGTGAGGCCACCACTGGCATCGGGATCGACGGCACCGACAGGGTCAATGAGTGCGCGCGTGGCAGAGATTCCCTCTCGCCCCGACTCCACTCGCATGGCAGTGGCGAATGCTCGCCGGCGGTCAGTCGTGAAACGGACCGCTAACTGGTTGGGGTTCCACAGGGAATTCACGCTCTCTTTGCCAGCGAGGAGTATGTAACTATTCGCAAACTCGAAACCAATCCCGGCATCGGCCAAGTGCTTCCACAGTTGTCGTTCGTCGGGCCCCTCAATACGCGAGCCTACGTAATCGCGCGAGGGCAAACGATGAATGTCGCGCGCCAGGTGCGGTGTCGCGACAAAGGCCTCCCGCGCGATGACTGTCGAGGTCATCTTGTGATCGGGCATGGCGGCGAGTGTGAAGGGGGTCAATCCCGCTTGGATTGCGAGCGATTCCAGCTGGGCGCGAGAGAACGTCCTGGCGGGGGTGGCCAACAGGTAGTTTTCCGGTCCGTCAAATGGCCGTCCGGTGTGGTCATCCGCTATGCCCGCCAGATACTTGACGCCAAGGGCGTTCTCCATGCCGAAGACGAGGGTCCCACCAGGCTTGAGCCGCTGTTCACACTGGGCCAACAGTTCCACGTAGGGAGCGGAGGACGCGCTGCCGTCACCGACTCGTGAGAGGCCATCGGCACACACAATGACGTCATACGTGGGGATCGAGGGGACCAGGTCGAGTGTTCCCTGGAAGACGCGCACATTGGGCAGCTCCGCTACGCGTGCTGAGGCGACGGAGGCTTTGGCTTGGCTGGGTTCCACAAGGTCCACGACCGCGCATGTCTCACCTAGGTAACGACCGAGCGCGGCACACTCGGCACCGATTTCCAGCACGGTCATTTCTGGTGCGAGCGCTAATGCCCGCAGGATATTGGCACGATGCGGTGACAAGTGACGCTCAGTGATGGGGTCTCGGATGTGCTCCCGGAGCTCGTCGCTCAAACTCGACAGGTCTGTTGCGGTCTGCACTGCTTCGAGAACTGCGTTCATGAGGTCGATCTGTTCGGAATCGTCGCCACGCGCCTGAGCGGCCAGGTTGCCTTCCCCTGGCGCAAAGAGGTCCCGCAGCGGCGTAGTCAAGGTGAGTCCCTGGAAAAGTGTTCAGGTGCCAGTCCAGGCAGAACGGCCTGAACTGGCACCTGAAGCGTCAGTCCTCGATGAGATCCAACACTTCTACCGTCTCGTATTCCTCTTCTGAGGAAAACGCGCGGAACAGCAAGCCCACGATCGCTGCCCCAATGAGCGGGGCCAACCAGAACACCCACAACTGTCCCAAAGCCCAGCTTTCGGAGAAGATCGCGGTCGCGGTGGCACGTGCAGGGTTGATACCCGCATTGGTGAACGGAATGGCCCAGACCACGAGCACGGCCAAAGTGAGGCCAATCGCAAACGGAGCAGCACCCTTGGGTGCGCGTACCGACGTTGAAGCGAGAACCACAGTCACCAACAAGGCGACCGCCACGGCTTCGACAATGAGCGCGGCGACCATGCTGAACTGCGTGGGCGAGTGCTCCCCAAATCCGATCGCAGTGGTCGAGATGAACGACTTGACCTCCGGGATATCCGGGTGGGAAGCAAAGAGGCCCACCAGGGTGGCCCCACCCACCGCGCCACCCACTACCTGCGCAAGGATGTACCACACCACGTCCACGCCCTGAAGACGACCCGCGATCCACGCACCCACAGTGACGGCGGGGTTAAAGTGCGCTCCGGAAATGTGCCCCGCGCACACCACGCCCACCAGCACAGTCAGGCCAAATGCAAGGCCGACCACGAGCGTGCCGTTGCTTCCCACGCTCATGAGTGCCGCCGTGCCTACACCCATCAATACCAGGGCGAAGGTGCCCACAGCCTCAGCGACGAGTCGAGCCGCAAGGCTGGGCCCGGCGGGTTCGTACGCCCACACTTCTTCTTCGACGAACTCTTCGGTGTAGAGCTCCACTTCGGGAGCGTCGTCCGCCACCGATTCATCCTTGGCCTTGGCCATGTTTTCTCCTTGAGTCTCGGGGCAGCCTTGCCCACCGCCATCCTGCCATGCAGGGCTGTGACTATCCACGTGTGTATGCGGGGCGCCACGTGCGGGCAGCGAACGCCCGCGAATCCACACGCGTGAAGTGGACTAACCTTGAGCGGTCACCCCAGCGCGCGAG
>JAEYYZ010000005.1 GCA_023428185.1 Actinomycetes bacterium | reverse complement strand
TGCCTGCTTTGGAGCACCGTCCGGTGGCGCCTATCGTGGCCGCGCAAATGGGAAATGACGCGGGAATTGTGGGTGCGGCAGCTTTGGCGCGCGTGGGATCCCCAATCGCCAGTTAGCCTGTAGTCCTGGAGGTTCGATGTATTACGGGCTGTTCAAGCATGTCCTACTAGGGCCAGGGCTCAAGGTGTACTACCACCCATGGGCCGAAGGTCTCGAGAACGTACCCGAAACCGGGGCGGCGATCCTGGCATCGAACCATTTGTCGTTTTCGGACTCGGTGTTCTTGCCCCTCGTGCTCAAGCGCAAGGTGGTGTTCCTTGGGAAATCCGAGTACTTCACCGGCAAAGGCATCAAGGGTGCGGCCACGCGCGCGTTCATGGAGGGCGTGGGCACCATCCCAGTGCATCGCGGCGGCGGGCGCGCCTCCGAAGCTGCTTTGCGCACCGGTTTGCAAGTGCTCGGCAACGGCGAGTTGTTGGGCATATACCCCGAGGGCACTCGTAGCCCCGACGGTCGGTTGTATCGCGGCAAGACGGGAGTGGCTCGACTGGCCATTGAGGCCGACGTGCCGATCCTCCCCGTTGCCATGATCGGTACGGACGTGGCGCAACCGGTGGGTCAGAAACTGCCTTCTCGCGTAGACATAGGCGTGCGCATTGGCGAACCCATCCACGCCTCCGACTACACAGGCAAGCAAGACGACAGAGACGCCTTGCGCGACCTCACTGACGCGGTGATGATGGCCATTCAGAAATTGAGCGGTCAAGAGTATGTGGACCGCGACTCCGCGCAATATAAGCGCGAGCTCGCCACGGAAGCCAAGAACGACGCTTCCTAGCCTGCGCCCGAGTTCCGCGCCAGGACCGGGTAGGGCCATGGGAGGCCTGTAGGTCCCGGGTTGCGCCCCTAGAATGGGCGCGATACCTCACTTGAAAGGCATTCTCTGTCATGACCGTTCGTCGCGTCGCCCTGCTCACCGCCGGTGGCTTTGCCCCGTGCCTGTCTTCCGCCGTGGGTGGACTGATTGGCCGCTACACCGAGATCGCCCCTGAAGTGGAGATCATTGCGTACCAGCACGGTTACTACGGTTTGCTTCGGGGCGAGTTTGTGGTGATCACGGATGAGGTGCGTGAGAAGGCCGGAATCCTCCACGACTTTGGCGGATCGCCCATTGGCAACTCGCGCGTCAAGCTCACCAACGTGGCTGACTGCGTCAAGCGTGGTCTGGTTCAAGAGGGCCAAGACCCGCTGCACGTTGCCGCTGAGCAACTGGTCAAGGACGGCGTGGACGTGCTCCACACCATTGGCGGTGACGACACCAACACCACCGCCGCAGACCTCGCCGCCTACTTGGCACAGAACAACTACGACCTCACCGTGGTGGGCTTGCCAAAGACCATTGACAACGACGTGGTGCCCATCAAGCAATCGCTAGGCGCGTGGAGCGCTGCCGAGCAGGCTTCAGTGTTCGCACAGAACGTCATTGGCGAGCACCGCTCCGGCCCCCGCATGCTAATCGTGCACGAGGTCATGGGCCGTGCCTGCGGCTGGCTCACCGCTGCTGCAGGGCTCAAGTACCGCCAGTGGCTGGACACGCAGGAATGGGTGCCCGGCATCGGCTTGTCGCGTGAGCGTTGGGAAATCCACGCCCTCTACGTGCCCGAGGCCACCATTGACCTCGATGCCGAGGCGGACCGCCTTAAGGCCGTCATGGACAGCGTGGGCAACGTCAACATCTTCCTGTCTGAAGGTGCCGGTGTGCCGGAAATCATCAAGGAGATCGAGGAGTCCGGCGGCGAAGTCGCGCGTGACCCGTTTGGCCACGTGCGTCTTGACGACATCAACCCCGGTGCGTGGTTTGCCAAGCAGTTTGCCGAGCGCTTGGGGGCCGAGAAGGTCATGGTGCAGAAGTCTGGCTACTTCTCGCGTTCCGCCAAGGCCAACGCTCAAGACTTGCGTCTCATCAAGTCCATGACTGACTACGCAGTGGAGTGTGCCTTGCGCGGCGAGGCAGGCGTCATCGGTCACGACGAAGAAGCAGGCGGCCGCTTGCGCGCCATCGAGTTCCCGCGTATTGCGGGACACAAGCCGTTTGACACGACCACTCCGTGGTACACCGCCATGATTGAGGAGATCGGTCAGACGGCATCGGTTGGCCACACATGAGTGCCACCACGCCCGAGGCTTTAGCCGCCGCAGGCGTTGATGAGTTCCTCACTTGCGAGGCTCTTCAGCAGCCCCAATGGCCCGATGCTGAGGCTTTGGCTCGTGCCAAGGCTCGCCTAGAGCGTGTTCCCCCGTTGGTATTTGCGGGGGAGGCGGACGTGTTGCGTGGCCACTTGGCCGCGGCAGGCAGGGGAGAGGCGTTTGTTCTCCAAGGTGGGGACTGCGCCGAGATCTTTGCTGAGGCCACTGCGGACAGGATCCGCAACAAGATCAAGACCATCTTGCAGATGGCAGTGGTTCTTACCTACGGCGCGTCCATGCCCGTGGTCAAGATTGGGCGCATGGCGGGTCAATACGCCAAGCCGCGTTCCGCTGACACGGAAACGCGCGACGGCGTCACGTTGCCCGCTTACCGCGGGGACATTGTGAACTCTTCGGCGTTCACTCCGGAGGCTCGCATCCCCAATCCTGAGCGCTTGCTTGACGCCTACAACGTCTCTGCATCCACGCTCAACCTCATCCGGGCCTTCACCACCGGTGGCTTTGCGGATTTGCGCCGCGTGCACCAGTGGAACCGCGGCTTCGCTGGGAACCCGGCATACGCGCGGTACGAGCAGACCGCGGCGGAGATCGACAGGGCTGTGCGTTTCATGGCCGCCGCCGGTGGCGACTTTGACGGTCTGCGTACCGTGGAATTCTTCTCCTCGCATGAGGCGCTGTTGCTGGATTACGAGCGGGCGCTCACGCGCATCGACTCCCGCACGGGGCGGCCCTACGACTGCTCAGCCCACTTCTTGTGGATTGGGGAGCGCACCCGCCACTTGGACGGCGCCCACGTGGCTTTCATGTCCAAGATCCACAACCCCATCGGCGTGAAACTCGGCCCTGGAACCAAGCCTGCCGATGCCCTGGCGCTCGCCGAGAAACTCAACCCGGAGAACATCCCTGGTCGGCTCACCTTTGTGGCACGCATGGGGGCCCAGAACGTGCGGGAAGTGCTTCCCGGACTCGTGGAAGCAGTGCGTGACGCGGGGACCGCCGTCACTTGGATGTCGGACCCCATGCACGGGAACACTTTCACGTCGGAATCCGGCTTCAAGACCCGCCGCTTTGACACCATCCTGGATGAAATCACCGGCTTCTTTGAGGTGCACAAGGGGCTGGGCACCGTGCCTGGTGGCATTCACGTGGAACTCACCGGCGACGACGTCACTGAGGTCATGGGTGGCTCCGCCGAGATTGACGATGAAGGTCTGGCCCGACGCTACGAAACCAAGGTGGACCCTCGCCTCAACCACGAGCAGTCTTTGGAGATGGCCTTCTTGGTCTCCGAGCTCTTGACGCGCAATGCGCCGCCTCAAGACGTGCGGGGAGATTTCGCTTAAGTCTGGTGCCGCTGGCTCAGTTGTAATAGAGCACGATGGTGGAGCCCACCTCCGCGAGGCTGCCCGAGGAGAGGCTTTGGTCTACCACTTGGCGCGGTGAACTCCACGGCCGCAGCGGTTCCAGGTCCACCACAAGGCCTAGATCTTCGGCTTGATTCTTGGCTGCCTCAGGGTCTTGGAAGGTGAAGTCGGGGACGGTGACTAGCGGCGGGCCGTCAGAGACGTAGATGGTGATGGGTTGCGCGCGCGTTCCCTCTTGGCCAGCCGGCGGGTTGGTCTTGAAGACTATGCCTTTGGCCTGCTCAAGAGTCCGTTCGTAGACCACTGTCACGTTCATGGCGTAGTCGTCCACGAGGCGGGCTTGAGCATCGGCCTCGGGTAGGCCCACCACGTCTGGAATCGTGATGGGCTCAGGGCCCTTGGAGACTGTCAGGTTGATGGTGGTGAAGTGCGGCAGCTCTTCTCCCGCGACGGGGTCGGTCGCTATCACTTCACCTACCGGCGCGGTGTCGTCATGGATGCGCAGAATCTCACCGATCTGCTCGAATCCGGCTTGATTGATCATGTCGATCGCGTCGGCTTCAAGCACACCCACTACGTCTGGCACTACCTCGAGGCGCGGGCCAAGTGACACCACCAACTCCACTGCGGAGCCGTTGGGCACCTCGGACTGGCCTTCGGGTTCAGTGCGGATCACAAACCCTTCCGCCACGTCGTCGGAGAAGTCTTCAAGTGGCACCACCTCAAGCCCCAGGCTCTCCAGAACGAGGACAGCCTCGGCTTGGGGAATTCCAGAAACATCCGGAACAGTCGTGTAGGCACCGGGCCCTTGAGTGGCGTACCACCACGCGCCGATGCCGAACACCAAGAGCAGGCCAGCGAGGATCCCGCCGATCCATACGGCGGGCTTGGGCCGTTCCTTGTGGGGTGCAGTGGCCTCTGGGTCATCCTCCAGGATCTCGCCGTCGAGGCTCGAGAGGTTAACCATGGGCTCACCAAGCCCAATCGGCAGCGCCACTGTGGTGCCCGAGGGCGTGGGGTTGAGGATCGCTGTGCGACCGTGATCATCCAGCACGGGGAGTGCGCCGGAAGGAGGGTCGGCCCGCCGGTCCAGCGTGGGGTCGTCAATCATCGCGCGAATTTGCCGCACCAAAGTGAGAGCTGTGGAAGCATCGGCCGGGCGAGCGAACGGATCCCGCGCGGCGAGGGCCAACACAAGGTCGTCGAGCTCTGGAGGCAGCCATGGCACGTGAATCGACGGTGACGGGACATCTTCGTGGACGTGGCGCGAAGCGACCTCGATCGCGGACCCACCGGAGAAAGGCTGCCTGCCCGTGACCATCTCGAAGAGCATGACTCCGCACGCGTAAATGTCGGTACGGGCGTCGGCGTGACCGCGGGAGATCAATTCCGGTCCCAAGTACGCGACAGTGCCCATGATCATGCCTGTGGACGTCGCGGTGACCTCGGTGACGGCGCGCGCTAGACCAAAGTCGGCGAGCTTGGGCCGACCGTCCTGATCCAAGAGCACGTTCTCTGGTTTCACGTCACGGTGAACTAGGCCCAAGCGGTGCGCGGCGGCAAGCGCATCAAGCACCGCTTCGGTGACGCCTAACGCCTCGCCAACGCGCAAAGTGGCCTCGTGGCGCAACCGAGAGCGCAAATTCTCGCCCTCGATGTACTCCATGGTGAGGTAGGCGATGTCACCGTCCGTGCCTTGGTCGTACACGCGCACGAGCCCGGGGTGGGTGAGGCGAGCGGCCGCCTTCGCTTCACGGCGGAACCGGCTGGAAAAGTCATGAACGTCAGACGATCCGGGCAAGACCGTGCGCATGATTTTGATGGCCACTGAACGTTCCAGGCGGCGGTCAAAAGCCACGTACACGGTGGCCATGCCACCTTCGGCAACAAGTTCGCGCACCTCGTAGCGGCCGTCGATCAGACGGCCAAGCATGGGGTCGGCGAGGGTCTCGGCCACGGGGTTCATTGTAGGCAACGCATGAGAAGCATCGGGGAGCCGCGACGAGGTTGTGACCTATTCGAAACGGTCCATGAGTGCCATCACTGACGCCACATAGGCCACGGTGTCTTTGTTCATGCCTCGCTTCTTGACGGAGGATTCACCTTGGTAGTAGCCGGCGATTGCCGTTTCGAGTGGCGTGCCGTTGCGCTGGAGTACACGCAGGATGGCTATGCCGGCAGTGACGTTGTCTTCGGCAATCAACAGGTTGAGGTCGCGTCCCACGAGGTCCGATGCCCACTCGCCGGAGGTGGGGATCACTTGCATGCAACCAATGGCGTTGGCAGGGGACACGGCCCGCTGGTTGAAACCCGATTCTTGGTACGCAATGGCTTGAGCGAGCGCGGGATCTACGCCCATGTCCTCGGCTATCCGCACCACCATGGCTTGCATGTGGCTGCGCGTGGGAACGTCCATGGCGTTGAGAGTGGCCTTGTTGGCGTTGGCGGCGGCCACCACGTCATCGGGGTACGTGCGACCCAAGAACGTGTTGGGCACTAGTCCGGTAGCAGCGGAGGTGTTCACTGTGAGGGTTTGGCCGATGCGAATGAGCGAGGGATTGGAGATGCCGTTCGCTGCCACGAGGGCGTCCACCGTGGTGCCAAACCGCGCCGCGATACCTGAAAGTGTGTCTCCTGCTTGCACGGTGTAGTTGGCCGTGGAGGTGGCAGCGGAGGCCGAGGAGCTGGTTGTGCTCGGCGCCGTCGTAGCACCGGGAATGAGGAGTTGCTGATCGATGCGGATCATGGCCGAGGCGCCAAGGCCGTTTGCGTCGATGATCGCCTGAACGGTGGTGCCATGAGCGCGAGCAAGGGCCCACACGGTATCGCCTGCTACGACTCGATGAGTGGTGGTCGCCGGTTGAGCCAAAGCCGTGGATTGGGGTGATGTGGTGGGTACCACCAGGAGTTGACCAGGCACGATGATCGCCCGCGGGCCCAACGTGTTGGCGTCGATGATCGCTTGAACAGTGGTGCCGTAGGTTCGCGCAATATCCCACACCGTGTCGCCGGACCGGACGGTGTGTTGCTCATCGGCATGAGCTGGCGTAGCAGGCAATGCGGCAAAGACAAGGCCTGCAGTGATTGCAATCCCCGTGGTGAGAGTGCGTGGAGAGCGGGAACCGGCGGTCATGTGACGCACCTCCTGTGTGAAGAATGTTACAAATGTGACAAATGGGCTTGGTGTGACTGTAACCCGAGGTTCGCGGGTTTATCAAGGGCAAGGGAGCGGTCGCAGCAAACGTGCTGTGGCTTTGTACGCTGGGGGCATGACCGACTGGCTTTCCATCCCCGACTTTGCGGCGCGTATCGGAGAGCGCGATGCGCGCGTGCGCGACTTGCTACGTGAACACCACCTGATCGCCGTCCGCAGGGGAGAGAACAACGCCTTGGCGCTTCCCGCGGACTTCATCGTGGACGGTGCCGAGTCGCCGCACATTCTGCCCACGCTCAAAGGAACCATCACGGTGCTCGCCGATGCCGGTCTCACTGATGAGCAAGCCATGGATTGGCTCTTGGCGGCCAACGAAGAACTCGGAAGCACTCCGCTCGAGGCCCTCCGGTCGGGAGTCAAGGCTCCCGTGCGCCGCGCGGCGCTAGCTCTCTTCTAGGAGCACTCGCTCCTATCTTGGGGCAATTTACTCTTGCCGGCTACGCCACCCGTTGCGTGGTGGCGGTGACCAGCGTGTCAAGCTCGGCCAACGCATCGGAATCAAGCGCGCTGTCAACAATCGCGCGCGCGAGGGCGGCCCTAGCATCGGCCACGAGCCGCTCGATGTCCTTCTCGGCCTGTTCCACCGCGCCCAAACTCACTGCTACCTCAACGGCCGCGTCAATCTCGTGGGCTTGGGCGTGAGCGTTGCCAAAGGCGGCGACGATTGCTTGGCGCTGCGAGGCATCGGCGTGATTCCAGGCATGGACCATGAGCAGAGTCCGCTTGCCTTCCCGGACGTCGTCCCCGGCTGGTTTGCCTGTGATGTCGGGCGCGCCCACTAGTCCCAAAATGTCGTCGCGTAGTTGGAAAGCGATTCCCAGTGGCACCCCCACGGCGCGCATGGCGGCTACGGCTTCATCGCTCGCTCCGGCTACTGAAGCGCCGAGAGCAAGTGGGAACTCAGCCGTATAGGAAGCGGTCTTGGAGCGCATGACTGCCACCACATCGCCGTACTGGCCCTCCAACGCCTCCACCGGTTGCGCCGCCACTCGCATGTCGAGGTATTGGCCCGCCGTGCACAGTTCCGCCATGCTCGCGAAGAGGGACAGAGTGCGCGTGGCCTGGGCGGCGGGCACGAGCGAACCACCCATCGCTAACGCGCGGTGTGCCGCCATGAGTGCCAGGTCGCCCGCGAGCACGGCACCGGAGACCCCGTAGTGCGCCGCGTCACCCGTCCAAGCCCTTTCCCGATGCTGAGCTTCAAGTGCCCGGTGAATGGTGGCTTCGCCGCGCCTGGTATCAGCGCTGTCGAGAACATCGTCATGGATGAGCGCAGCCGTCTGAAAGAGTTCAACAGCGGCGGCGACGTGGATGACAGCCGAGTGATGGGTCCCGTGGTGCGCGCCATGAGATGCCACGAGCAATTTGGCACGGATCCGCTTGCCCTTAGTGGCGAAGCGCGTGAGGGGCTCGAGGAGATCGTGAGCCCCTGTCCCCACCGGTTCCACGGCTGCATTCGTGGCTGCAAGGGTCTGGGCGATAGCGGCGTCGACGTCGCTGGTAGGCATGGGCACCAGCGTAGGGCTGATGTCGTGCCCAGACCGTCGCAGGTTCTGCTTGTGCACATCAGGGGGGCGAGCGGACCGCGCGAGGTACTCGCGTTGTGAAGGGTGGCGATATGACCACTTCTCATGTCCACAGCCCTGCAGAACTCCTC
The DNA here is from genome assembly GCA_023428185.1 of Actinomycetes bacterium. Taxonomy (GTDB): domain Bacteria; phylum Actinomycetota; class Actinomycetes; order Actinomycetales; family Demequinaceae; genus Demequina. The sequence continues at coordinate 2,520 of JAEYYZ010000005.1, read as the reverse complement.
GCTGCCATCCCGCACTTGCTTGGCTTCACCCCGCACGAGTCCATCGTCGTCATCGGGGTGAACCGCACTCGGCACGTCGGGCTCATCATGCGCGTGGATCGAGCCGACTGTTTGATTCCCGAGGTTGCTCGCGAGTTAGGTCAATCCGTGGGCGCACATCTCGAACGCGATGGCGCCGCATTCGCCTTATTGGTGGCGTATTCGGATGGGGCGCTCACGACTCCTTGCGATGCGCTCTCGCAGGTGGCGCCTTGGATCGACGACTACGTTCCCGTCCGTGATGAATGGCGAGTGAGCCAGGGACGGTACCGCTCTTCGGCCTGCACTGATGTGGCGTGTTGCCCTGCGGCCGGAATGCCGATGCTCCCAGCGCCTCCCGAACCGCACATTTCGGCTTTGAGGGCTTCTCTGAGCCATCAGTCACAGGATCATGACCTGGTGCCCTGGGTGGCATCCGACGCCCGCCGCCGGGCCGCCCGAGCGCGGGATCGCGCGTGGAAAGCCAGGGATCGCGACCCTCGAGCCTGGGCCGTCGAGACACTGGAATTGTGGAGGGAGAGCGTGAGCCAGGCGCTCGACGGGCGGACTCCCACAGACGCACAATGTGGGCGTTTGCTCGCGGGATTGCGCGATGTACGGGTCCGAGACGCCCTGATCATTGACCTTGATGTCCGCTTTGCCTCGGCCGCGGATCAACTGGCCAAGGGTAACGAGTCTGAGCTCGCGCGGGATGCCATCCGCGGACTTCTCGCCAGACCCGCACGCAGTGACGATGCCGCGCGCGCTGAGGCCGCTGCGGAACTCGCTGCCGTTCTCGCCGCCTACGCCTCAGGTCAACGACGTGACAATGGCTCCGCAGCACCGCTCACCGTGGCGGCGCTCGCGAGGAAGTGGCGGGGAGAGGAGATGGCGGCCCAGGCGCTCATTCGGAGGGCCTTGGCTGCTGATCCTCACTACTCCTTGGCGTTGCTTGTGGAGTCTGCATTCGAACTAGGTGTCGCGATCTGGTGAAGCTCCGAGGCGCCCGACGAGGCGCGTCAATGAAAACTTCTTAGGGACATTTGAGGGCAAACCACCATCAAACGGGTCCTGACGACCGGGATTTGTGTGTTGCGGGGAACTCAACCGCGGGGCATGGCGTTACAATTTAATGGATTTGCAGGCGGCCCAGGACCGCGGCAGCTCCCCCACGCGTCGAGAGGAAGCCCGTGTCGCCCAAGCCCGAGAGTAAGAGCTCCGCTCGCTCGGCGCGCGCATCCGCCTCGAAGACTACCGAAGCCACCTCGCAAGCCCCTCGCCGTCAAGCGGCCGCTAACAAGGAGTCCACCACCATTTCTGCCGCCGACACCATCGACGCGCTCGACACCGAAGAAACCACCTCTGCGGCCTCGGCAAAGAAAGCACCTGCACGGCAGGCCCGTGGCAAGGCTGCTGGCAAGAGGGCAAAGGCATCGGATCAGCCCAAGGCAAGTACCGATGACGACGCCGACGAGGTTGATGACGTCGAGGACGTTGAGATCGACGACGAGGACGTAGTGGTCGACGAGGCCGACGTTGACGACGTTGAGGCAGATGCAGACGTAGACCCCGAAGTTGTCGTGGCTGAAGACGCCGACGAAGAGGCTGTCGAAGACGAGGAAGACGACGAGGAGAAGGCAGGCTTTGTCATCGGCAATGCCGACGACGACGCCCCCACGCAGCAAGTCATGACGGCGGGCGCTACTGCTGACCCCGTGAAGGACTACCTCAAGCAAATCGGTAAGGTCGCCCTGCTCAACGCTGAACAAGAGGTTGACCTCGCAAAGCGCATCGAGGCGGGGCTCTTTGCTGAAGAGAAGCTCGGTTCCGGAGAAAAGATCGCTCCCAAGTTGCGTCGCGAACTCGAGTGGATCGCTAACGACGGCCGCCACGCCAAGAACCACTTGCTCGAGGCGAACCTGCGTCTCGTGGTGTCGCTCGCCAAGCGCTACACAGGCCGCGGCATGCTGTTCCTTGACCTCATCCAGGAAGGCAACCTCGGCCTCATTCGCGCCGTGGAGAAGTTCGACTACACCAAGGGCTACAAGTTCTCCACCTATGCCACCTGGTGGATCCGCCAGGCCATCACCCGCGCCATGGCAGACCAGGCCCGCACCATCCGCATCCCGGTGCACATGGTGGAAGTCATCAACAAGCTTGCGCGCGTGCAACGCCAAATGCTTCAGGACTTGGGCCGCGAACCCACCCCCGAGGAGCTCGCGCGTGAACTCGACATGACCCCTGAAAAGGTCGTGGAGGTCCAGAAGTATGGTCGCGAGCCCATCTCTCTGCACACTCCACTCGGTGAAGACGGCGACAGCGAATTCGGTGACCTCATCGAGGACTCAGAAGCCGTGGTCCCTGCGGACGCCGTAGGCTTCACGTTGCTCCAAGAAGAACTCAGCAAGGTGATGGACACCCTCAGCGACCGTGAAGCTGGAGTGGTGGGCATGCGCTTTGGTCTCACCGACGGCCAGCCGAAGACGCTAGACGAGATTGGCC
>JAEYYZ010000203.1 GCA_023428185.1 Actinomycetes bacterium | reverse complement strand
GCGCGCTTTGACGCCAACTTCTTGGGTACCGAGTACACCAGTGAGCGCCGCGACATGAACGTGGAGCACGCCGAGAGTTACGCCGTCAACCACTTCATGACCATCGCCCGCGGTGCGGTTCAGAGTTCGCTATCGCGCTACGGGCGCGGAGTGCGCTGGGATGCGGAGCAAGTGAACGTCAAAGGCTCGCGCTGGACTGCGGTGCTCTTGCCGGTGTGGCTCTACGGATTTGTGGAAACCAAGAAGGGTAAGCAAATCACGCACTACCTCGCCGTCAATGGGCGCACGGGGTATGTGATGGGGTCCGTGCCCATCAACACCAAGAAGGCCGCCGCCGCGTGCTGGATTGTGGCGGGCGTGATCTCTGTGATCACGTGGCCCATGGCCATTGCAGTGCTGATCTTTGGCTGACGCGATGAGCGCAGCAACTTACTGTGAGGAGGTGGCCTGAGTGGATGACTCAGAAGGCACCGGAGCGCTAGTCATAGCGCTCTTTGCTGCCGGTCCCGGCGCGGGCTTTGTGCTGTGGGGCTGGATCCAAGCCAAGTACCGCAACAAAGCCGCCCGCTACATGCCTGAACGCGTGGTGCACCACCAAGTGCACAACCTCAAGTCAGAGGACACGTTTATCAAGGACATCGTGAGCACCAACTCGTCCATTGACGGGCGCAACGAGTCCAGCCACCACGTGCGCGCCAAAGTGTCCAAGGCACTTAAGAGCTAAGAACTGCGGACACGTACCATGGACGGCTTTGGCGGAGATGGTGGTGGCTTTGGTGACGGTGGAGGCCTCCTAGGCGACATTGCCGGGTCCGATGCCGGGGTTGGCATGGCCGCAGGTGCGGGAATGATCATGGCCGGAGGATTCATGGGCGGCCAACGCAACATGGTGCCGCACACGCCTGGCGCGGCCCTCACTGCGCAAGCCCAACGAGCCGCCCTGGAGAAGTACCGCGACATGGTGCGCGAGGGCCTCATCACCGAGGACGACTACGATGCGGTGAAATCAAAGGTGTTGGGAATCGAGAGCGCCGAGCAGTGAGGGGAGTGGAGCAGTGACCACCACTGACGTGTCCTCGCAGGACCCCGAACCCGGCCCGCCCCCAGCGCCAGCCGTGGAGCCCAAGCCACCCGCTGCAACCGCGCCATCTACGCCCACGATCACGGAGATTCGGACTCCTGAAGGGGCTGGCCATGGGGTCGCTACCTGCGCCCAGTGTGGTGCGAGCGAGGTGGAGTTTCAACCCGCCACAGCGTCGTTCATGTGCACGTTCTGCCGCCACACGTGGCGTGAAATCAGCTTGGACCAAGCCATGGGGCTGAGCCGCGGCTTTGCGGAACTGGACGGCACAGCGATGGCCTCTGCGGCATCGGACATTACCTCCGCCGATGCTCTGGTCACCTTGAAATGCACAGGTTGCGGGGCTGAAGTGGTGGTCAACACCGACAACTCGCTCCATGCTCGGTGTCACTGGTGCAGGCACGTGCTTTCCCTCAACGATCGCGTGCCCAACGGCGCAGTGCCAGACGGCATCCTGCCCTTTGCCATCACCAAGGAATATGCGATGGCCGCCATCGCACAGTTTGCTGGCACGCGCAGTACCTTCCAACACCCCGCGTTCAAAGCGAGTTTCAAGCCGGAAAACATCATGGGCGTCTACATGCCGTACATGACTGTGGACGGGAACTTCTCTGTGCGCCTGGACGGGCTGGGCGAAGTGCTGGTCAAAGCGCACCACCGCTCCAAAGGGCAGACCACCTACACCGTCAACGAGTATTCCGTGGCGCGCACGCTGGGGTTGCATGTGGACGATGTCATTGTGGAGACATCCTCAGACAAGGCCAATATCTACTCGTCAACAGACACCAACAACGTGATCAACGCGGTGCTGCCTTTTGATGTGAAGAACATCGTGCGTTTCAACGCGCATTATTTGGGCACGCAGTTCACTTCTGAACGCCGCGACATGAACGTCAGTCACGCTGAGAGTTTTGCTGTGCGCCACTTCCTGAGCATCGCCCGCAATGCCGTGCGGCAATCCATCTCGGGATACAACCGCGGGGTCCGTTGGACGGCGGAGCAAGTCAACGTCAAGGGCACCCGCTGGACCTCTGTGCTCTTGCCGGTGTGGCTCTACGGCTTTGTGGAGAACCGCAACGGTCAGGCAATTACTCACTACATCGCAGTGAATGGCCGCACCGGGCATGTCATGGGGTCCATTCCCGTGGACCGCACCAAAGCACTGTGGGCCGCGTGGGGCACGGCCATTGGGATTTCTACGATCCTGTGGCCTATCGCTATCGGAATCGTCTTGTTGGGAGCCATGGGCTAATGGAATTTCTCTTCTTGTTGGCACTGATTGCGGGGCCCATTGTCGGCTGGGTGATCTGGACCTCGATCAACAAGAAGTACCGCAACGCTGGCGCTCGCTACGCCCCCGAATCCACCGTGGGCCACCGTGTTTTTGACCTTAAGGCCGACGACCACTTTCGCAGGCGCTACGTGAGCCGCTCCGCAACCATCGAGCACCGCAACGACCACGACCCCACCATCCCGGCGGCGTACTTCAACGCCGTCAAGAAATAGGGATAGCGAGCCGTGCGCCCTCCGATCTGCGATGTGTGCGGCGCCGATGCCTCTGAAGGCGGCGCGCTGGTGCGAGCTGTCTCTAGCTCAGATGACGTCACGTGGCGTGAACGTGCTGAACGTGAAGGTCTGGTTGGCCACCCGCCTGACACCGGCTGGTTTTGCGCGGATCACGTGGGATTGGCTCGCCAGTTGGCGCCTGTGACACCTCTCCCTGGGGTCCTGCAGGCGCTTCGCAAGCCCGACGCTGGGGCCGGGTCCCCGCCTGAGCCCACCGCAGCGTCGGCCGGGTTGGGAGTGGGGGCGCTGTATGGGGAACTGCGCACACTGTTGCCGGGACTGGTTGCTGATCTTGGACTGGACTCGAGCGCGATCACAGTGCGCACCGACAGGCATTGGCACCCCATGGACGGCTCGCAGCCACCCGACTGCCCGTTTGCTGATTCCACGGTGCATGAACTGGTGGCGGGCGAGGTGCGGGTGATCCTGCGGTTGGACTCCTCGTGGTGGAACCAGGATCAACAAGCGAGGTCTGACGTGGCGCTGTCCGTGCGTGGAGCCGGGGCGGCAGACTTCACGGTGACCGCATGGAGTGCGGCCAGCGGTGCGCCTGATGCGGTGGAGGGCGTGAAGGTCGCTGGCAACCCGCCGCCAGCGGTTGTCGCGCTGGTGGCGACCGGGCGTGATGCCTTAGCGCCCAGGCGCTAGCCGACAGTGCGTCGCTATCATGGGTCCCATGCCCAAGATCTCCGCGGCCACAGTGGCCGAGCACCGCGCCGCGCAGCGTTCATCGCTAGTGCGAGCAGGTGAGGATATCCTGAGCGACGCGGGCTTGGCGGGTTTCTCTCCGGGAACGGTCGCGGAGCGTGCCGGACTGGCTCGGTCCAGTTTCTACGACTACTTCGCCACCAAGGACGACCTACTGGTGGCGATCGCGATCAACGCGATGGAGCGCTGGGACGCGGCAATGGAAGCGGCCTTGCGTGGCGTCACCCCAGGCGCCGAGCAATTGCGAGCTTTGGTGGACGCGACGATGTCGATGACCGCCGACAGGAAGCACTCGATAGCAGGCGTGATTCGCGATGCAGACTTGAGCCCCAGTCGCATGGAGGACCTGATGGCGCTGCATGACGCGGTGTTGCGGCCCGTAGCGAGGGTGCTTGAAGACCTGGATACGCCCGCATCGGCGTCGCCGTCGGTCGTGGCTCTGGTACATGGCGTGCTTGGGGCAGGGATGCAGTTGGTGGCGCACGGAGTCGACCACAAGCACGTGGCGGCTGACGTGTACCAGCTGCTCACCCGCGGCGTTCTGGCACAAGATTTGAGTTGAACCTGACTTAGTGACACACTGTCGGCATCGTGCCGACACCCTGTCGGCAAAGTTGTCGACTGGAAGTTCACATGTTTCTTGCCTTACGCGAACTCGGCTTTGCGCGCGGCCGCTTCGCACTGATGGGTACCGTGATCGCCCTGATCTCTGTGCTTGTAGTGCTGCTCTCGGGATTGTCTTCAGGCCTTGTCAACGACGGAGTGTCGGGCCTCAAGGCCATGAACGTCACGGCGTTTGCCTTTGACGAGGGCACTAAGAAGGACAACGCCTTTAGCCGTTCCGTGGTGGACCAGGAGCAGCTCGCATCCTGGCGAAACGCGCCCGGGATCACCAACGCCGAACACATGGGTGTGAGTATCGTCAACGGAGTGACCGACGACGGCACCCAAATTGACCTGACCCTGTTTGGCGTCGAACCCGGCGGCTTCCTGTCTCCTGAACTGTCCACTGGCGAGCCACTAGGCCCCTTGAACGGAATTGTGGTCTCCGAACCGTTGCGAGACCTAGGAGTTGAACTAGGCACTGTGGTGACTCTGGACCGGCTCGACCTCGAGTTGACGGTGATCGGCTTCACTCAAGGTCAAGCGACCTTTGGTCACGTTGACATTGCGTACGTTCCTGTCGACACGTGGCGCCTGATGGCTGCAGGCGCTTCGCAGCCTGGCGCGCCAACCCAAGCGCAAGTGGACGCGATGGACTTCCCGTACGCCAGCGTCGTGGCGTTGCTTGTAGATGGCGGTGCCAAGCCGGACCTAGCAGGCTTGGACACGCTGGCAGGCACCACCACCATGTCGCTCACTGAGGCATTCAATGCTTCGCCCGGCTATGAAGCGGAGACGCTGACCTTGAGCATGATCCAAGTGTTCCTCTACGCGATCTGCGGCTTGGTAGTGGGCGCGTTCTTTGTGGTGTGGACCATCCAACGCAGCCACGACATCGCGGTACTGCGAGCGGTGGGTGCGTCAAGTCGCTACTTGGTCCGTGACGCTTTGGCTCAAGCGGGCATCCTGCTGGTGACCTTCACCGCTGTGGGTGTTGGCGCCGGAGTAGTGATGGGCACCGCGATGCCAGACGCCATGCCGTTTGCTTTGGAGGCCGGTCCCATAGCCGTGGCCTCAGCACTCACCATCGTGTTGGGCGTCATAGGCGCGGCGGTTGCCGTGGTGCGCATCACTCGAGTCGACCCCTTGTCGGCACTAGGAGGCCAACGATGACCGACCACACTGTTCCCGCACTTGAGGTCGCCGACGCTGTGCTGGAGTTTGGCGACGGCGGCTCAATGGTCCGGGCCCTCGACAATGTCTCGCTCACCGTCATGCCTGGAGAGGTAGTGGCGATTATGGGTCCGTCTGGCTCCGGCAAGTCGTCACTGCTAGCGATCGCAGGTGCCATGGCAAGTCCGGACAGTGGCACCGTACGCGTCCACGGCACTGATCTATCCACCCTGTCGCATGGCGCTGCGACTCGGTTCCGGCTACGCAACATCGGATTTGTGTTCCAGTCCGGAAACCTGATTCCGGCGCTGTCGGCCGCCGACCAGTTGCGCCTTGCGGGCCGCTTAGCAGGCAATCGCCACGTAGATGCTGAGGGCTTGCTCGCTTCGGTAGGCATGGGGCATCGCGAGGGAAATCGTCCGGGCCAACTGTCAGGCGGAGAGCGCCAACGGGTGGGCATCGCGCGTGCGTTGGTCAACACGCCCACGTTGCTGCTTGTCGATGAACCCACGGCCGCCCTGGACAGGGCGCGCAGCCACGAGGTGGTCCAGCTGCTCGCAGACCGTGCCCATCAAGACAACGTGGCAGTGGTGATCGTGACCCACGACCGCGACGTGCTTGGCCACTGTGACCGCGTTCTGGAAATGATCGACGGACGCCTGTCCGCGCTTGCTGCTACGCCTTAGTCGCCACGTAGACGGTGGCCGTCGCATCCCGTCCCTGGAGTGGATTGGGGAAGGTGATGACCTCCGCAGCCACGTCTTGGAATGCGGTGGCGAGGGTGTCGATGTACCGCTGGTCCGGGGGATCGTTTGACCACAGGCCAAACACTCCTCCGCTGACAATGTGCCGCGCGAGGGATTGGGTGCCGGCCTCCAGGTAGAACCCCAGGCTGCGGTCGTCAAGCACATGCGAAGGCGAGTGGTCGATGTCCAGTAGTACGGCATCGAACTGGCGTCCGGGTTGGGTTGCATCGAAGCCGTCGCCGGCCGACATCGCAAAGAAGTCTCCTTGGGCGAAGCTGCAGCGCGCGTCGGCGGTGAGGGTGGGGCCTACCGGCACGAGGCCCCGCTGATGCCAGCGGATCACTGGCTCGAGCAATTCGATCACCACCAGTTCGCCCACGCGCGGCTCCTCAAGCACCGCTTGGGCGGTATAGCCCAGGCCCAAGCCGCCCACCACCACGGTGAGATCTTTCTTGGTGAGCCGCGCTAGCCCTAGCCGCGCTAGCTCGATCTCCGCAGCCGTGAACATGCTGGACATGAGCCATTCGTCGTCCAGTTTGACCTCGTAGATGTCGGCCCCGGTCACGGGATCCGTGCGGCGCCTCAGACTCACCTCGCCAATGGGCGTGGGGCTGAAGTCGAGCTCTTCGAATCTGGCGCTCACTGGGCGTGCTCCTCACGTGGGACTGACGCGAGTCACACTAGCCTGCGCACCCGTATTCTCTTCTGGTGACTCCCACGCCCGATGCCCCGGAGCAAGACATTCCGGACAGTCACACCCCACACCCCACCCGCAAACTCGTCGACCTCGCGCCGTTGCGGGCTAGCCCGGCGTTTGCCAGGTTGTGGATAGGTGGGACTATCTCCGGCATCGGCGCGTTTATGTCGCAGGTTGCCGTGGGACTGCAGATATACGAGATCACCGAATCCACCCTCATGGTGGGGTTGGTGGGCGGCATCGCCCTGTTGCCTATGGTCATTGCCGGCCTGTGGGGCGGGATGATCGCCGACGTCTTTGACAGGCGCCGCGTGCTGATTGCCGCGTCCATTGTGGCGTGGGTCTCGGTGTTGGGCTTGGTGGCGCTCAGTACCTGGGACGCGGTGCTCCAAGGCGATGGCGGTCACGCGCCGGTGTGGCCCTTCTTCATCGTGACCACCGTCAATGCAGTGGCCTCCACCATCTCTAGCGCCACCCGCGGTTCCGTGGTGGGGCGCATTCTGCCGCCGCATCTCATCTCGCGGGCCACGGCCCTCAACGGCATCAGCTTTGGAGCGATGCTCACCGTGGGCCCGGCGCTCGCCGGTGTTCTGGCCGCGACAGTGGGCTTGCCGTGGACCTTCGCCATCGACGCCATCCTGTTCACCTTTGGCTTTTTGGGTGTGTGGATGTTGCCAGCGTTGCCGCGCTTGGGAGAGCGGGCCGAGGCGGGCTGGGGCATGCTCAAAGAGGGTCTGAGTTTCTTGCGCCGCGCACCCAACATCCGCATGAGTTTTGTGGTGGACATTGTGGCGATGACCTTTGGCCGCCCGTACGTGCTGTTTCCCGCCTTGGGCGCCACTGTGGTGGGTGGCGGCTCGCTCACGGTGGGTGCGCTCACTGCAGCAGGAGCGGTGGGCACCATGCTGGTGAGTGTCTTCTCGGGCCCGGTGGGCCGAGTCCACAAGCACGGCGTGGCTATAGCGCGAGCCATCACAGTCTTTGGAGCGTTTGCCCTGTTATTTGGGGTGGTCACGGTGCTCATGCTGACAATTGAGCACGATGCTGGGCCCGGGTGGGGTGGCATCTATTGGCCCGCACTCATCCTGCTTGGTGTCACCATGGCGGGCATGGGCGGCGCGGACGAGGTAAGCGCCATCTTCCGTCAAAGCATGATCATTCAGGCGGTGCCAGACCAGATGCGCGGGCGCTTGCAAGGAATCTTCATTGTGGTGGTCACCGGCGGGCCACGTATAGGAGACCTCTACGCGGGAATCGCGGCCGCGTTGCTGGGACTGTGGTGTCCGCCGCTAATGGGCGGGCTCGCCGTCATCGGGCTCATCGCGGTACTCACGCGCGTGCGCTTTGGTGGCCGCGCCACCACGTTCCGCGACTACGACGACCGCGCGCCGGTGCCGTAACGCCTGAGGCGACCCACTACTCGTGCCCGGGAAAGCCCGCTTGACGCGCAGCCTCGTAGA
>JAEYYZ010000182.1 GCA_023428185.1 Actinomycetes bacterium | reverse complement strand
ACTACGCGAGTGGGTTTGGGACTCATGACGTGAAGCCTCGCCGGTAGGCACGGAGCTTCACCACGGTCTGGGCCATGGATTCCAGCGTGGCAGCCACGTAGACAAAGTTGCCAATCCAGAAGCTGTGCGCGTCCACCATGGCGAGAACCAAGGCGCCGAGGATGATGAGCACCAACATCCAATACGTCCTGCGCCGCGCGTACATTTCGATTTCCTTGTCACGGCGGTCAGTGCGCAGTTCCGAATCGACGTCCCTGCCCTTGATGGTGAGCGCCACTGCGCCCCCAATTCCCGCAGCAATGGAGCCCAGAACCACGGCCACGATACTCAACCCGATGGCCCACAACATCGGGACTACCCACGACACCTCGTCGACGGGTTGGTTGAAAACTCGCGGGATGACGATGCCGAGATAGACGCCCGCGGTGGCGACCGTGGCAAGCAGCTGCATCCACGTAGCCCGTTCATCCATGCCCATCACCACGGGCTCGTCGTCGCGAGGCAGGCGGCCCTCGGGTTGCTTACGAGGGCCGTTGGCCGTGGCATCGGCGTTCATGACTGGATTCCTTTGCGGTAGCCCATGATGGTCACGGCGGCGCTGATAACGGACCCGAGGTACGCACCCACGAAGAGCACGTGCGCTACCCAGAAGGTGTCCACTTGAAGGCCGAACATGATGAGGGTGGCCAGCACTGCGAGCCCGGTCATCCCGGCACCTGCGGTTTCCCCGTGGAGCATGATCTCCACATCTCGCTGGTCAGAGACCCGCTGGCCGCGAGACCTCCACGCGAGCACGCCGTACACCGCGGCGTAGGCCGCGCCGCCGATGCCCAAACTGAGCAGGAACGGACCGTGCCACGCCACATCGGTGAGGGGCAAGTTGTCGCTCGTGGCACGGGAGATCAAGATCGCGAGGTAGCCGACAAAGGCCGCCAGGCCCAGGAATACTCCGATCACTGTGGTGCGTTCGTTGAGAGTCACGCGACTCCTCCTTTGCGGTAGAGCCACACACGCAAGGTCACTCCAATGAGCGCGGCGAGCGTGAAGGCCAGGAACAAACTGTTAGTGATCCAGAAGGTGTCGAGGTCCGCGAGGCCCAAGGCCAGCGGCACGGCGGCCAATCCCGAGAAGACCAGGTAGGTGATGGAGTCCGCGCGGCGGCTCACCTCGCGGTCCCGCTCGTCGGTGCCGGTGTCGCCTCGGGCCGCGTGTGTGGCGAAGCCCCGGGCAAAAGTGTGGATGAGAAACGATGCCCCCAGCGTCCACAGCAGAGGCTTCACGTAGTCAATGTCCGATGCCGGGGAGTGGGCCAGTTGAATCCCTGCCCACACAAAGTAGGCCCCGCTCGTCACAAACACCGCAAAGGCGTATGCCCACTGGTAGCGCTCCGTGATAGTCATGCTTTCTCCAATGTCAAAAATTGTTGACATGGATGACGATAAGGCTCCGAGGGCCGGATGTCAACAATTCTTTACATTGAGATGGCGTGTTAGTTGAGTGCGCTTCGTGCGGGCCCAAAGATCGAGGCGAGCCCCCCGACGGGTTGCAGCTCGTGCCGCTCGGAGTAGCCCACCATCAAGGGCCGGATGGAATCCACGAGCGCGCGCGTGGCATCGGACTCAAGCCACGCAGTGTGGGCCTCGTGACTCACCCACGCCTCCGCGATCCACACGCCGTTGTCGTCCAATGGGTCCACTGAGACCAAGTACGTGAGGCAACCAGGCATGTCGTCAACCTCGTGCACCAATGCGTGAGCCAGCGCGTCGCGATTGCCGGGAGTGGCCTCAATCCGGCCCATCATTGCGTCCATCGCGCCAGGCTATCTCGCTGAGGTAAAGTTGTGGACAGAGGCGCCACGAACGTTGGCGTATGGAGGCAGTCTTGACAGAGCTCTAGGTCGCCAGACCTCGTGTCTGGCCACGGTTCATCCACCGACCAGACCTTTCGGAGCCTTCATGCACGCCCTTTCCTTTCATCACCTTTCTTTCTCATGGCCTGATGGCCGTCCCGTTTTTTCCGAACTGACTTTCGCTACCCCCACCGGCCTGTCCGGAGTGGTGGGTCGCAACGGCATCGGCAAATCCACTTTGTTGCGGCTTGCGACCGGAGCGCTGACTCCCACCGCAGGCACCGTGCAACGGCCCCCATCGCTCGCCTACGTACCTCAAGGTGTCACTCTCGATACCGCCTCCACCGTTGCAGATGTGCTGCGCATCGGCCCCACCCTCCGTGCCATCCGGGCCATCGAATCAGGTTCAACCGAGCGTGATTTGTATGAGCTGGTAGGCGACGACTGGCTGATTGAGGAAAGGGCGCTGGCAGTTCTCGGCAGCTTTGGCCTCGGCCACCTCGAGCTGGACAGGGAGGTGGGTCACGTGAGTGGGGGTGAGGCCACGCTGCTTGCCGTGGGTGCCGCCTTGCTTGAGAAGCCCGAGTGCCTGTTGCTTGATGAGCCCACCAACAACTTGGACTCGGGTGCCCGCGAAAACCTGGTGGAGGCTCTAGTCCAACGACGGGGCACCACGGTGGTGGTGACCCACGACCGCGCCGTGTTGCGCCACGTGACGCACATCGGTGAGTTGCGGGAGCGAGAGGATCGCACCACGGAGGTGCGCTGGTTTGGGGGCGCCCTTGACGAGTTCGAGGCTGCGCTCGCGGCCGAGCGCGACAACGCCGCACAAGTTCTCACCACAGCCAAAGCCGCCGCAGATCGCCAGGCACGTGAACTCACTGCCCATGCGGAGGCTGCGGGCCGCCGCGCTCGCGTGGGCGAGAAGGCGCGCGCCGAAAGAAAAGTGGTGGGCATGGCAGCCAACGCCAAGCGCAATCAGGCGGAAGCTACCTTCGCTCGCACACGGCAGATTCACGAAGCACGCTTGGCGGCCGCTCGCGACGCGTTGGCTGAGGCCAAGGCTGCCATCCCCCGGGATCGCAGTATTCGCGTGGCATTGCCCGGTACCGCTGTGCCTCGTCGCAGGCGGGTGGCTGAACTGTCCGCCCTCGAGACCCGTAGCGGAGCGCGCCTCACCGCGCTGATCCAGGGGCCGGAGCGCATTCACCTCGCGGGACCGAACGGCTCCGGTAAAACCACCCTGCTTGAGACGCTGCTTGGTCTCATCACGCCGGTCTCTGGTTCCGTCACTACGTACGTCCCTGTGGGGTATTTGCCGCAACGGCTGGACGTACTCGATGGCACGCTCTCGGTAGTGGACAACGTGCTGGCCCGGGCCCCGGGGGTCACGCCACATGAAGCGCGACGGCTCTTAGGCCAGTTCCAGTTCCGCGGCACTGCCGCCGATGCCGTGGCCAGCACCTTGTCGGGAGGCGAGCGGTTTCGCGCGTCGTTGGCGTGCGTGCTGCTCGCAAAGCCTGAGCCGCAGTTATTGGTGCTTGACGAGCCGACCAATAACTTGGACTTTGAGTCACAAGCCCAGTTGGTGCAGGCCCTGGAGCACTATGAGGGCGCGCTGCTAGTGGTGAGCCATGACGAAGCCTTTGTGGAGGCGGTGGGCCCGACGCGGCGATGGGTGCTGGGCGCTGAGGTCCAGGACTTGGCCCTCAGGTGATGCCGGTGCGATCTTGACTGGGTGCAGCGGCCCCCGGCCGCCCTCCTTGCCGGGTCCCCGCCGCCCTACTTGCCGGGTCCCCGCCGCCCTACTTTCCCGGTCAGCGTGCGTAGGTGACGGTTGTGTCGACATGCGCCTGCCCGCCATGCGGAAGGTCTGGTCTCCAAGTCATTCTGACCGTCACTTGCGCACGGCGGCGGCAGTGCTTGGTGGCCGCGCGCGGCAGGCAGGGTGGCTGCGCGCTGCCACCGTGCCTAAGTCACGGAAAATGCGACGTGCGGCGTAACTGTGAACGGGCTACTCGATCCGGTTGTCGCATTTTCCGTGACTTAGGAACGCCGGGTTGGGTGAGAGTGGCGTGAACGCGGGCTCAGCGAGCTAAGCCCAGTGCGCCCATGCCCCCGCCGCCCAAAGTAATAGCACTCACCGGACCCAGCCGGCCAAGGGTTCTGGTCATCACGCACCTGCCTCGTTGAGGGTTTGCAGTTGGTCTTTGGTCAATGTGACATCGAGCGCCTCAATGCACTCGAGGTATTGGTCAAAGGTGCGCGGCCCAATCAAGGGCAACACCCTGGGCGAGCCACTCGCCATCATCCACGCGAGCACCACTTGGTTTCCGGTAGCGCCCGATGCTGTGGCAACGCTGTCCACAGCCGCAAGTTTGGCATCGGCGTCGGGGCCGAGGTAGGGCCCCATGGCCCAGAACTCTGCAGATCGCTTGTCCTTGTTGCTGAACAGCCCCTTGAGGATGGGTGAGTAGGCGACCAGTTGCAGGTCCTCGTAGGTTTCCAGGTAGTCGAGTTGCTCGTCGCCCACGATTGAGTTGTTCCGCAGGCCAGCCTTGCGAGCAAGGTAGGAGTGCTGCTGTTGTAGCGCTACCGGCTGGGGCCAGCCGTTCACTTCCGCAGTGGCACGGATCTGCGCGAGCCGCCATGTGGTCACGTTGGACCAGCCGTACGCGCCTATACGGCCATCCGCGACGAACGAGGCAAAGGTGCCCACGGCATCGGCAAGGGGGGTGCGGCGGTCGTCCACGTGGTTGTAGTACAGATCGATCCGCTCGGTCTGGAGCCGCTCGAGGGACGCGGCGAGGGACTCGCGCAACACTGCTGGCGCCGCACCTACAAACTGTGGCTCCACGGCGGTCCAGTCCGCCACGCCGTCACTGTCCCACACGGCGTCGATGTCTTTGATGCGTGCGGTGCCTTTAGTGGCGAGATACACGGCGTCGCGGTGGCCTTGCTCAGCAAACCAGCGGCCCAAGAGCTGCTCGCTGTGCCCGCCGTAAGAGCCCTTGACGTCCCACCACGAGTAGCAGTCGGCTGTGTCGATCATGCCCAGTGCGGCGCCACCGTCGGGTGCCGTGTAGCGAGGCGTGACCTCGGTGATGAAGTGGTTGAGGATGCGGCGAGCTTCATCCTCCGGAGTCTGCGTGCCAAAGACCATGGCGCCCAGTGCAATGGGGGTCAGGTGGGTATCGGTGGTTCCGAATCGGAATGC
>JAEYYZ010000158.1 GCA_023428185.1 Actinomycetes bacterium | reverse complement strand
AAAACTAGGGTTAAGCGTCGTAGCGACCCCCGCGCCCGGGCGTGTCGCACCTGCCTGGACTGCGCCCGTGAAGGGCACGCGAGAGAGCCCGACGACGCGGGCACGAGCATCTACGATACCTGCCGCGAGCGTCGTCGTCAAAGCCGAGTACGCATTGCCGTGGGAGTTCGGCCACCCGCGCCTGCTGCATAGCAATAGTACGCGGACTCGACGCACGCCACGACTGCCACATTGAACCGGATACTCTCGCCATTCCTCATGTGCGTGAGAGTGAGACTTGAGCGTTGAGGGGGGCACGCATACTCATCGGGAATGACGTCGGCGATACGGTCAACGTGTATGAGCCGGACAAGTTCGGAACAGTGACAATACGGTTTTGATTCAAAGAGTCACTCATGATTGCCGTGCCCGCTGCGTCCTTCAATACCCACATCAACGGCGGCGTGGCCGAGGTGGGGTAGTTCACATTGAACCTGGCCACCAACGCCGAGTTTGCTGGCACCGTGAACTCATACGTATCCGAGGACAACGACGTCTCGATCACACCTCCACCACCAGTGGTGACAGTGCGCTCCACACCACCTACAGACAAGTCCACCGGGAACGACTGCGCCAGAGCGGGTGAAACCCCATACAAGACGAAGTCATACGGACCAGTCAACCAACCCGACGTTGCTGTCGGAATACCGGAGACCTGGAACGTGTATTGCCCCTCAGCCAACTCCACATCCATCACCGCATACGTGTCGCCCACATCAGCAATCGACCACACCACAGCACCGGAGGAATCCACCAACGCAAGCCCCAAATGACGGTTATACGCATACGCACTCGCGCCCATCAACTGCGTCCACTCCATCCGCACCCGCTGACCACCAGCTGGCACCGTGAACACATAGTCATCCCTGGACGCAGACGTCTCCAACGTCCGCGCACCCGAACCCAAACCACGCTTACTCATCACCCGCACATCACCCAAATCCACCGCAAACACCTGCGGATCAGGCATCACCTCTGCCTCGAGCACATAACGTGTTCGGTCGGGCGCGGAGTCACCGGTCCAAAAGACGCGCGCGCATAGTTCCTGGTCGCCAAGAAGTTCGGCATCAACGGACGCCGCAGAGTTACCCGTTCCACTTCCAACAACGAGACCAGCAGGGTCAAGTACCTGGAAGGCGATAGCACTAGACGTCGGGGCCATCCGGAAAAGCACATCCCTAGAGACCGCAGTTGCAGCGATGCAGTAGAGGTCCTCGGAGCCTGGGGCTTCCAGGACACCGGCCCCAGATCCGGGCTCAAGACCTCCTGAACTAAATGGCAGAGCAACGTCGAACCTCTGTGCAGGCACCCGGTCGAGATCCACTTGAACGGAAGTGATGCCCGCCCATGGGCGACTGGCGCCGGTGGTGACCCAAAGCGAGGCACCAAGCGAAGCCTTGAAATGAGGTAGCCAAATGACGACCGGGGTAACCACGTCGCCGTCAATGCCCGCTGAAACTGGCTCTCCAGCGGTCACGGTTGCCCCCGTCGGTAGCGGCGAGAACTGCATGTCCTCCACGAGTACCGCCGAAGTCGAAGCCACGTTGAATGTGAGTGTCACCCCGTCGTGTGCCTCGAGTTGGCCTACATGGAAACGGTAGGGACTCGAAGTCCCTGAGTAAACTAGATTGCCCACCGAAGGCCGGTTTGAGACCACCCGCGTGTAGAAGTTTGGAGGCACTTCTTCGTTGAAGTCGACCACCAATCGCCCGTCAACAGTTGTTGCGTGGTCAGCGCTCACTCCGAAGGTTCCCCCCGCGGCGATACTTTCTGCGAAACTGGCGTCTCCGGAGACCCCCACGTCGAGTACACAGTCGTCAAAGTTCACACCAACCGGAACTCCGGCACTGGTGCACGCCGCCGTGCCGAACATGAACTCCGCCTGCGTCAGGTCGCCCAGCTTGGTAATTGAGCCCGGATAACTCATGTCGGTGAACGTAGCGGTAGATTGCCCGGGCCCGTAGGTGAAGGCGGATGTCGTGTCACTTACCCGCCAAGAGTCTCCAAACGTGCCATACAGCCGCTGGAGGTACGTCACGTCCGAGGCGCCGAACTCCAAGCTCGACGTCACATCGGTGCCAGTGCTGGAAAGTAGCTCGTTGGTGAGGTCGCCATCAAAGTCTCCTAGGAGGCCCTGCAACTCCCCTGCCCAGGCATTGGGAACGGAAACGGACACGTCGCCACGCCCGCCCGGCTGCGTCTGCCATATGACAATGGCATGCAGCCCGCGATGATCATACGGACTCGCGACGCGGACTTCGCCGGGCGAGTTCGACACAATCGTGACGCCATCACCCAGGTAATGCATTTCGCCACTTGGGAGGCTATAGGGCTCTCCGTCTACGAGAATGCCAGACGGCGATACCTCGATAAGCACGTGCCTCGCCCTGAAGGCGATCGCGCCAATACTCGACATCTGCCGCTCTGCCGGTATCAGGCGGGCCTGAACGGCGAAATCGCTCGCCGGGTGCTCGAGAAGCTGAAACTCCCCAACAGCGTGAAAGTCATAGTTCAGCCCGTCAAGTGTGCGGAGGCGTGGGTCGCCCTGGGCCCGCGCGGGCGGACTTTGACCGCCCGCATTGCCCGATTGAGAGCCGTCGCCTTCAGTCCCGCCAACCCCGCTGGGCGCCTCATCGAGGAGTTCCTGCAATTGCTCTTCCGTGAGCAAACCCGCGTCCAACAGCTGCTGAAGGAGAAGCGCGAATGCGACGATGTTCGTGGCGTTATAGCACGTAGCGGCCTCCGTTGACACGCTTCCATCGCCGGGGCCATGTGTCGCGACATTGACCACGCCGAGGCATACAGTTGCCTTGACGCTTTCGAATGCGGCTCCGCGAACCACGCCTGCGGCAATGTACTTGTCAACGAGCGCCTTGATCAACGCGCTGGCCGTAATGAGCGCCGCCGCCGCACCGGCCTTGCACTGGTAGTCGCAGGCGTCTTCGCCCTCACTCGGGTTGGGCGCAGGCACAGGGACCAAGGCAGGGTCCTCGGCGCCGATGGCTTCACCCACGCCAGTTTCGTTTCCACCGGACGATGGCGGTGACTGGTTGTTGTCATCGTCGCAGATCGCAGGGTGTGTCTTGGTGACTACGAGTACGCCAGGCGTTGGACCTGTTACGGTCCAACCCTCGGTGCGGTCATACTTCGAGCCGTTCTCGCGGGTGCACTGGCGCGTGACTTCAAAGTAGTCGTGGTACGAGAGCGTGTCGACAAGATAGGTGCCCGAGAAACCCGCCAACTGCATAGCAGTGAGGTACCGATTCACTTGAATCGCTGCGTCCTGCGCCCCGTTGCCATTGTCGGCTCTCTTGAGCTCCACGAGGCCCATGGGATTCGACGCGGGCTCAAGCATGCCACTCGTACCGCTCGAAATCTGTGGCCTAGACACGAGAACTACGTCGATGCGGCCGCTGAGGTTCGCGAGCCCAGAGTCTGCTATCTCGCTCTCTGAGACTCCAAACTTCACTCTCAACGTTTCGGCGTCGTAGGACACTTCCCACTGGGTGTAGTCGCTCACCCAGCCTCCGGCGACGACCTGCGAGCCTTCCACGGCACCGTCCTTGAGGACCACGAATCGTGCCTGCGCGATCGCCTCCATGTAGTACTTGTCGGAGTTCTCTCCTCCATAACAATCGTTTGGGTTGTATAGGAGTTTGAGGGCAGAACTAGACCCTTGACCCTTCAAACACTTGAGATAGCCTCTTGCGCGTAACTCCACACCATTCACGCAAGCGTCGGCCTGCGAATCCCCTGAACGCGTGAAGATCGCCTCACAGTCCGCCAAAACGGACCGAGAGAGCGGCCCCTGCGAAAGCGGGAAGGCGCTCCCGGTGGTAGGTGCGGCGGCTGAGACGGCGGCCAGGGACGGAGATGTAGTGGTCTGGGCGACAAATGTCACCGCCACTAGCGCCAAGACCGCAGCTAGGCGCATGATATAGCGGCGTTGGTGAATTCGGACCATTTCTCCCCCTCGGACCCAGAAAACGACGATTCGTGCAGAATGTAGCACGTGGCTATAGCCACTGCGCGGTGCGGAGTTCCTGCTTCGCAGGTGGTCGAAAACAACGAATCGGAGGACGTGCTGTGAAAACGGTTCAGGTCACTCGAGAAACGGTGGCAACGCTCGATCAAGCGCCCCCTACTGACGCGCCTGCTGTAGTCATCATCGAGTCCCCAATCCGAGTGGACTCGGAGAGTCCACTGAAGCGACAGCGGCGGTTGGTGCTGACCGCAGATGGGATCGTCCGTCCGCTCGCGTACGACGTAGATCAGTCGCTCGTTTCCCATCGCGTGGCCTGGTCTCCCGAGGGCGACCACTTAGCTTGGGCGGTATACCGTTCGCAGGATCCCCCGCCTGCGGGTCCCTCCGGGCGTCCCTCGTGGTACGCCGGGGTTCACGTCCGAGGCATAGCTGATGCCACCAGCCGCTCCGTTCCGAACGTACAGACGGCGCCAGAGACCTACTTGCATGGCCTGGGAATGGCAAGCGACGGCGTCGCGATTGCCGTTGCCAGCGGCCCCGTACGCCCCCTAGGCCATTACGCAGAAGGCGCTCCAGACGTAGTTGATCTTTACGACCATGACCTTGTGGCTGGCCGAGCAACACTCAGCGACCGGATACTAGGTCACGGAGCACGATCTTCAGTACAGCTTTCACCCGACGGGTTGTTTCTAGTTGCGTACCCGTTCCGCCCCGACGGGCATGGTCAATCTCCGCAACTCGTGGGCTCACTCACGCTTTACACACGCCAGGGCGAAGAATTATGCGGCGTCGAAGGAGCTTCGCTCGCGGCGACAGGGACGCCGTGGAGCGCGGACTCAAGACGGGTCCTGTTTCACCACGATTCCTGGGAAGATGACTACCCGGCAGACCGGTGGAAGGTCCTACACGTGCCCTCCGGAGAGATCGAGCTTCTCCCCCACTTCAATGGGGTGCCCATGAGCAGTGAGCGACCCCGCAACACTCCCGTCGGTTTCGCCGACGGGGATCGATTGTTCGTTGAGAGACGCTCAGATGACGACTTCAAGTTGGGAGTCTGGGACCCAGCGGAGCCCAAGAAGGTCGAATGGATTGTTTCCCTGACTGGAGAGGCGATTCGCGGCGGGGGCACGCCGGTGAACCAGGCCTTTCCCACACGAGCCCTCCTCGCGTGGGCGCGAGGCCCCAGCACGGCGCACAGTTCCCACCAACGGGATCGTCGCCACAGTCAGGTCTGACTGCAAGCCCACCGCCACGCCCGTGGGGAATTTCCCCCATGAACGATGCAGCGGCTAGAGGCCGCATCCGCGGTCCACCTATAGTTAAGGAGTGTTCGCATACGCCCCCGCCGAGACCTCTTCAGCAGGTTACGCCGTTGTCACAGAGCGCTTTGTAGGCCTCTTTAGTGCCGACGCTTCTGCTGAAGTGGTCTCCACCGTGCACCGCATGCTGGACGGACCAGGCTCTACGCCCGAGCCGGCGCTACAACTTCTCACGGACCCGGCATCGGCCGAGAGGTTCGCCCTCGTTGAAATTGTCGACGCAGACAACCGCATCTTTGGTGTCACGATGCGCGGGGACATCGTGGTCGACTTGGGTGGCGCCTCAACGAGCCGCTTCACGTGGCCGCGTGGCCAGAACTGGCTTCACGGCGAAGCGTACGGAGTGGAGTCTCTCCACCTCTCCCTTGAGCCCGTCACGAACGCTGTGAGTGGTTTGCCGTTGCGCAACGGCGCGGTGCGCGCATCCGCCATCTCTGTGGGTGTGGATCTCGCTATCAACGCGCCTTTGACGCCTGCGGATTCGGAACTTCCCTTGGAGACCATCGCACTGTCCGATGCCGAGCGCGAGGCCGCGTTGGACGAGGCACTCGAGTCCACCATGAGCCGCAAAGCCAGTGACTTTGAGACCCACGCGCCCCTCGAAGCGGGCACTATTTGGACGTTGACTTTGCCCGACGGAAACGAACTCGTAGCCGCCCCGCAGATTGTGGTGGGCCGCAAGCCATGGCGCTCAAGCCCTGACGAGACACAGACCTATTACATTGTGGCTCCGTCGCCGCACCGCGAGATTTCGAGTAAACACGTAGAGTTCACCGCTGCAGGCGGGGAGCTCAAGGCGCGTGACCTTGATTCAACCAACGGCACGTTGGTACTCACGCCGGACAGGCCGCCACGCTTGCTCCGCGGGGGGGATTCGGTAAGTCTGCAACGAGGCGACACTCTCGACCTCGGTGAAGGCTTCCGCATTGTTGTGGGTACTCGGAGTTAACCATGGGGGCGCTAGTTCTTCTCGCGGAGCCCCAGCGATCCTGATGAGGGCAGGTGACCACTGTGGCACGACGCACTACTGCTGTTCCACCGGTACTGGCGGGTTATAGCTACATTCGACCCCTGGGCTCGGGTGGATTTGCCGACGTCTTTCTCTACGAACAAGACATGCCACGCCGTGCTGTTGCCGTGAAGGTGCTCGTAGACGACGCCATCAATCCCGAGGTGCTGCGGACGTTCAATGCGGAGGCTGACGTTCTGGCCAGGCTCAGCGCGCACCCCTCCATTGTCACCATCTTCCAAGCGAGCATCTCCGGTGACGGGCGCCCGTACTTTGTCATGGAGTACTGCCCCGACAGCATGAGCGCGCGCTACAAGACAGCGCCACTACCGGTAGCCGACGTCCTCAGCACCGGTGTGCGGATGGCCTCGGCTTTGGAGACTGCTCACCGTAGCGGTGTACTGCATCGCGACATCAAACCGTCCAACGTGTTGGTGACCACGCTCGGCGCTCCGGTGCTCGCCGACTTTGGCATTGCGGGTGCGCTATCCCGCATTGAAGAATCACCCGAGGTGTTCGCCATGTCGGTGCCGTGGAGTTCACCCGAGGTCTTGCAAGGCGAAATCTCAGGCTCCATCGCTGCCGAAGTGTGGAGTTTGGGTGCCACTTTGTACACCTTGCTGGCAGGGCGTTCGCCGTTCGATTCACCGTCTCGCGAGCGCATCCCCAGGGATCAACTCCAGGCCCGCATTGTGAAGGCCAAGTACATTCCCACCGGCCGCGAAGATGTCACGATGCGCGTGGAGAGTGCGCTGATGCGGTGCTTAGACAAGGCGCCCGCCAAACGCTACGGCTCGATGCTGGAACTGGCCGAGGACTTGCGCATGGCTCAATACGAAATGGGTATCGCGCCCACACCCCTGGAAGTGGTGGATCAAGCATGGGCAAGTGCCGCGCTTGCAGAACCCGCTCCAGGCGAGGAACCCCGAGGACCCGTCATCACGACTGTGCGCCAGGACTCACGCCGTGCCGCTCGGGCCCAGAACTTGGCATCGGCGCAACGCGTCAACGCTCAACTGAACGCGGATGCCCCTGCCCGCACGCC
The DNA here is from genome assembly GCA_023428185.1 of Actinomycetes bacterium. GTDB lineage: Bacteria > Actinomycetota > Actinomycetes > Actinomycetales > Demequinaceae > Demequina. The sequence goes on along the minus strand of JAEYYZ010000158.1, from coordinate 12,816 downwards.
CGGTAAGAATGCCACCCTGCGCGGTGCAGCCATGGGTGCTGGCGCAGCCGTAGCCATTGCGGTTGCGATTCTGTTTGCCACGGGAGTGTTGTAAGTGGCAGTTCTTGGACTCACTGGACCTCGCGCCCCGCGAGTTCTCGCAGCATCGGTAACCGTGCTTGCCGTGAGCGCGGTAGCGGTAGGGGCCGTCCTCGCCGACGGTTACGACGCCCAAGAACTTCCGCGACTCGAAACCAACATCTGGGTCACGAGGGACGACGGTCAATATGCGCGTCTCAACACCGAGTTGGGCGAGCTCGACACCGTGAGGGCGGTAGCTGATCCCGTGAGTGTGCTGCAATCCGGACCTCGGAGCGTGGTGCTCACTCAAGGCCTGTCTCAGGCGTGGGCCATCGACCCTGCGTTCCCGCAAGACTTTGTGGAAGCCGGGTCAGGCGAGTCTTCGGGTGCCGTAGCAAGCCCCACTCCAGCAGGTACAGGAAGTGTGGCTAGCGCCGGCGACTTCATTCTTTATCTCACCGATTCCGGCGAGATCTACCTCGGTAGCTATCCGAAGCCTGGCGACGTGCAAAGTGGCGCCTGGAATGTCAACCCGTTTGCCGACGCCGAAGTGGAGGAAGGCGAGGAACCCCCTCGCTACACCGCAAACGCCGCCGCGATCGATGACTCAGGCCGCGTCGCTATGTACTCGAGTGCTGAGAAGGCCGTGCGCATCTTCGATGCACTCAACGCCACGTTTGTGGGCGCCGAAATTCCCCTCCCCCAACCGCCAGGCGATGACAACGAGTTCGCGATGTCGTTCGCCGATGGTCGCTGGGTGCTCTTCTCCCCCACGGATGGCCGAGTCTGGTGGGAAGGTGGCCAGGCACCGGTAGAGACGGGCTTAGGGGGAGACGCCCTGATCCAAGGCAACGCCTCGCCCGGGGATCGCGTGCTCTTTGCCGATGCCGAGGGCCTCACCGCTTTGTCGTTACGCGACGGTTCCGTGAGTCAAGTGGTGCAAGCGAGCGGCAATCCTGCCGCGCCTCTCATTCTCCAAGGAGTGGGCTACGCCGCGTGGGTGGATTCCGGTAGCGCAACATTGTGGCAAGAAAACGCCCAGGGCGTGCTGGATCTCACCGTGCCTGCGGGAGCGCTTGACGACATTCAGGCGATCTCACCTGCGTTCCGCTCTAACGGTGATCGTGCTGTGCTCACCGAGACCAGTACTGGGTTGTTGTGGATGATTCCAGACGGAACATTGATCCCTCTTGACCAATGGGATCCGCTTGAAGAAGACGACGAGAGCGAGGGCACGGTCACCGTAGATGACGTTGTGGAACAAGAGCCACCCGTCGCCGTAGACGACGTGCTGGGTGTTCGCCGGGGCGCCGTCACCGTGCTCCCGCTGTTGTACAACGACCACGACCCCAACAAGAAGGACGTCTTAACTATCGCTCCTGGCTCCTTGACGGGCCTCAGCGACAGTGCCTTTGGTGATATTCGCCTGGCTTCTGACAACCAAGTCGCCGTGGCGGCGATTGCCGCAAGTGAGGGAACAGCGAGCTTCACCTATGCAGTTTCGGACGGCAACGCCCAATCCGATCTGGCAACAGTCACGCTCACTGTGATCCCTGACGAGGTAAACAGCCCTCCCGTGTGGTGCGGAGTTCAGGACTGCACCCAAGAACCACCTTCACCGCAAGTCTCTCCCGGGGGCTACGTCTCCATCCCGGTGCTCAGTGGCTGGGTAGACCCTGAAGGCGACGTCTTTGCTTTGACGGCCGCGTACGCCACCGACCCCAACGCGCCCATCACCGTGGTGCCCACCGCAGAGGGCAACGTCGTGATCCGCCACCTTGACCCCAACGCCGGTGACAGTGTCATTGGACTCACCATTACCGTCACCGACGCTATGGGCGCGTCTACCGATGCCGAGCTCGAGCTACGCGTGACCTCTGCCCCCTCGCTGGAGGTCAGGCCTATTGCGCTCGCTGCCGCCGCGGGTGAAGGTCGCAACATCTCCATCGCCGACTTTGTCACAGGCGGCTCCGGCTCGTACCGCTTGCTCGACGCCGTGGCGTCCAAGGGCAGCACAGAGTTCACAGTGGCGCCCAACGTCGCCACCGGCACCATCGACTTGTATGCCGCTGCCCCCGGCGAGTACTCCGCCACATACACCGTGGAGGATGCGGTGACGCTGGCTCAGCAGACGGCGACGTTGAGATTCAGCATTGCTGAGCAAGCGGGAACGCTCAGCCTGCCCCCGCTCGTGGCTTTTGTGCGGCCCCAAGAAGATTCCACGCTGGACGTACTGGCCACTGCGCAGAACACCACTGGACGAGTGCTCATGGTGAGTTCCGCGAGCACGAGCGCACCCGGGCTCAGTGTGAACGTGGTCGCTGAGGCCTATGTTCGTGTCAGTGGTTCCACGGCTGACGGGCTACCTGGTCGCATCGGCACTGCAGACGTCACGGTGAGCGACGGCGCAGGTACCACCGCCACGACGCAACTCACTGCGTTCCTCTTGCCACCCAGCCATGGCGTGAATCCCATCGCCGTGCCGGACACCATCAGCGTGCGCGCAGGCACGCAAGTGGATGTCGCGGTGTTGGACAACGACGTCAGCCCTCGGGGCGAGCGATTGCTGTTGATGCCCGAAGTGGAAGGTTCCGGCACGGCCGGCGAACTCGCCTTCTCTTCCGGCTCATCGTTGAGGTACTTGGCGCCGACTGTACCGGACGTCTACACCTTGAGGTACACCACGTACCTGGAGAACGATCCCGGTCGCTTTGACACCACCACCCTCACCGTGACCGTGCTTGCTCCTGGATCCAACCGCGCGCCACAGCCGCAAACGCTGACAGCCCGCGTACTCGCAGGGCAATCGGTGAACATTCCCCTGCTGGCAACCGGCCTAGACCCTGATGGCGACGCTGTCTACCTGAGTGATGTATCCCAACCCCGAGCCGGCAGTGGTGTGGCTTCTATCTCCGCTGGCGGAAATGCCTTGGTATACCGCGCACCCGCTGGAGGAGTACCGGGCGGCCAGGCGACGTTTGAGTACACCGTCACCGATAGCCTTGGCGAATCCGCCACGGCGCTCGTGCGCGTGGGCGTGCTCAATGCGGAACTGACCGACCCCTCACCCATCACGTACACCGATTACGTGGCTGCACAAGTTGGTTCCGACTTCCCCCTCGAGGTGGAGCCGCTCCTTAACGACAGGGACCCCCTGCGCGGCAACTTGCGGCTGCTAGACCTGCTTCCCAACGCCACAGAAGGTAGCGAAGAGTACGCGCGCCTCGAGGCGTTGATCGGTTCAGACACATCGCTCGAAGACGGCAAGGTGCAGTTGTTCCCTGGCGACGTGCAGGGCACCCATTCCTACGTCTACCGAGTGGAATCGTCGTCGACACTCTCGGTGTCGCAAGGACTCATCGTGGTGGGTGTCTCTGAGGATGCCAGCCCGCCCCAACTACGCGTCACCGACACCACCGTCACCGCGCGGACCAGACTGGATCTGGCCACAGGCATCGACGTGGTGACTGACAAGGTCCAATGGGCCACCGGCGACGTCGCACAGTTGAGGCTCTCGGTCTGGGGAGATGCGGCCGATACGTACGAGGTCAATGGACGGACCATCTCCGGGCCCATCCCACAAAAGCGCACAGTGGTGCCCTTCGTACTCTCTGGAGTTGACTTCGCAGGAGAAGAAGTAGTCACCTACGGGTTCTTGCGCATTCCTCCGCTTTCTGACATGCGCTTGCAACGTATTGTCGGAGCCGCGCCTATTGAAGTGGGCGAAGAGCAAAGCGTCGAGTTCGACGTACGCGACATCCTCGACATCAATCCCCGAGACACCATCCAGGTGCGAAACGACGAGTCATTTGCGGTGCAACGCGCCAATTCCACGTGCGCTCCCACTCGCGGTACATCGGTGACCTACACCGCGGGCCGCGAAGCGCCGTGGTCAGACACCTGTTCCGTGGCCGTGCGCCTCGAAGGACAGTCCACGTGGAGCATCGTCGCTATCCCTCTAGTGATCATCCCCAAAGATCCCCAAGCGATCCTCACGCCTACGAGCCTGACCATCTCCCCAGGTCAGAGCCAAAGCCTTGACCTTCTGGACGCCTTGGTGGAGTGGGAAGGCGGACGCGTGGGCAATGAGTCTTCGCTGCAGATGACCACGCTGTATTCAGGTGCATCCTTCGACGTGGTGCACACCGGCGATCAGGTCTCCATCCTTGCCCACGCCGACGCCAAGCCCGGCACCAGGGAATCCATCTCCGTGGCATCGGCGGCATACGGCGGACTGTCGACCACCATCGCTCTCGTCGTGGGCGTCGCCGCACCTGATGCGCCACGCGGCGCCACCTTCTCGCATCAATGCGATGTGAGTCGCGGATCAAGTTGCCTCATCACCGTCACCGGACTGCCCGGTGAATACGACCCCTTTGCCGGTGTGACCGGCAGTGGACTCACAGTGGTGAGTGTGGGCGCCTCGAGCTCGGTGGTTTGTCCCGTAGCGACTGTGACGCGAGCATCAGACACCCAATTGGTGGCCAGCTGGCCTGCCGGGCCCAAGCCGGTGGGCGGCGAGTGTGTGGCGAGCTTCACCGTCGCCGACGCTCAGGGGCGCACCGGAACGGGAACAGTGACGCTCGACATCTTGGGTTACCCCCAGACCCCCGCAAGCATCACCACCGTTGACTACACCGGCACGTCCGTGACGTTGCTGGTCAATCTCGGCAACGCCACTCAAGCTCACCCTCCCGTCACGTCCGTGGTGATCTCTCGCAATGGCACGCCGCATCCCGCTACCTGCGAACCGGGCGGGCCGGGCTCCTATCGATGCCTCGTGACCGGCCTCGTCAACGGTGAGAAGGCGAGTTACACGGCGCGCGCAGTCAACAGTGTGGGCGAATCTCTAGACACCACCTCCGTGCAATCGTGGGCATTCCAGGCCCCCACCATCGCTACGGTGACCGCCCAGCCGCAGTACCACGCCACGCTGACCACCCTCACCAAAGGAGTGGTCCAGGCGCAAGTGGAATCCAGTGACGACACTCAGAGCTTCCACATCGTCAACACCGGCCAAACGGTGTCCCGCACTGGTCCGGTCACCACCTTCCCCGTGACCTTGGATGTGGGCGCGCAGCAATTGGAGATCATCCCGATAAGTCAGTTCGAACCGCCGATGCCGGGCGGGAATCAAGGTTCCGCACGCACGGCAAGCGTCACCGTGATCGGTGCGCCGTCGTTTGGCTCACCCATCGCTGCCACACCTAACGGACCCGAGATCACCGTCGCCGGGGGCACGCCCAACGCTAACTACGCTCCGGGCACCACGCGTATCTGGGCCGCGTGGACCGGCGGTACGCCCACATGTCGCATGACCGCAACGGACGGGACTGGAGTGGCAGAACTGACCGGACCGCCTGCGGTGACCTCAGCATCGGCCGTAATTAGCGGGCTCGCACCCAACACCAACTACAAGGTGGGGGTGTGCCTTTCCAACGGGTACGGGGCTGTGTGGTCGAACATCGACGAGAAGTTCACGTGGGTTGACCCTGGTACACCTACGGGAACCTTGAGTTACACGATCGATGTGAACCCCGATAGCCACCCGTCGCAGCCCCACATCTTCAACTATGAATTGTCGAGCGGCCCGTCAATCGACAATCCAGGGTCGGACTACTACGTGGCGTACTTCTACGGTTCCAGTTCAATACCTCAGGAGAGTTTCTCTTTGAGTCTGGACGCAGCGCCGACCATCTCAGTGGCGTACTGCGCTGAGGACAGCCCCACGCTCACGTGTTCCACGCCGGCACCCATTGCCGCTACCACGGTGCCCACCATCGTCACAGTGCGATTCCCAGACTCGTGCACAGGACTGCCCCTAGCCAGCGACATTCAAATTTCCGCAGCAGCATCGGGTAGCGCTAGCAAGTTCTTCAACCCCCTCACCTACGAGTACCAGGTGACGTGGGGCGGCGAGTACTCATCGCTCGCGTCCATTACCTACCCGAGCGAATGCTCCATTCCGCCCATCGTCACCCCTGAGCCTTCGGACCCTCCGGAGCCGGAAGACCCGTAACCAGACCACCACCAAGAACGCCCCGAGAGGACTTTGATGACAATCTCCGCTGAACAAGCTCAGTGGTACAACGAGACGTTTGCACAACTCGCCGATCACGTGGAACAGGCGATCCTTGGCAAACGCCACGTGATTGAGTTGGTGCTTGCCACGGCACTTTCCGGTGGCCATGTGTTGCTCGAGGACGTCCCTGGTACCGGAAAGACCGCCCTTGCCCGCACGCTCGCGCAGACCATTGAGGGCACGGCGTCACGCATCCAGTTCACGCCCGATCTGCTGCCCGGAGACGTCACCGGTGTCACCGTTTTTGATCAGAAGAAGGGTACTTTTGAATTCCACGCGGGACCGATCTTTGCCAACGTAGTTCTCGCCGACGAGATCAACCGAGCGAGCCCCAAGACTCAGTCGGCGCTCCTTGAGGTGATGGAGGAAGGCAACGTCACCGTTGATGGCGTGACGCGCCCAGTTGGCCGCCCCTTCTTGGTGATCGCTACACAGAACCCCGTGGAGCAAGCGGGCACCTATCGTTTGCCCGAAGCCCAACTCGACCGGTTCATGGTGAAGACCTCCATCGGTTACCCAGACGATGCCGCGACCATGCGCATCCTTCAAGGAGCTTCCAATCCCTCCACGGAACTGGCCGGCATCGTCACCCCGGACACGCTGGTGACAATGATCGAGTTGGCCCGCACGGTGTACGTGAACCCGCTCATTTCTGACTACATCATGCGCATCATCAACGCTACCCGGCAGGCCTCCGAGGCGCGGTTGGGTGTATCCGTGCGCGGCGGTATCGCCTTGTCTCGTCTCGTGATGACGTGGGCTGCGGCACAGGGCCGTACCTTTGTGACGCCCGACGATGTGCGCGACTTGGCGGTCCCTGCACTAGCGCACCGCATCATTTTGGAACCCGAGGCGGAATTCGACGGTGTCACGGCGCTCGACGTAGTGGGCAAGGTCCTGCTTGACGTCAAGCCGCCGGCCGAGAACGGCGCAGCCTGATCTCGTGAACGCCACCCCCGACAGTCACGACAGCTACACCGTCACTGGCACGCGCACGCGCACGCGCGGAGCCACCGTGACGCGGTATGCCACCGAACGCACCGGTCTCACCACCCGTGTTGAGGCTGGCCGTAGGGTGGCGGAGCGTGTCTCGGATGTGGCTCGGCGCGCGTGGGCGGCGGTGTCGCAAACCGTCCGCCCGGCAGGGTGGTTACTGCTGGTTGTCGTCGTGATTGGCGGAGCCGCAGCACTTGCTTGGGGTTGGGCGGAGGCCTGGGTAGTGGCATCGGGGTCAACCTTGTTACTGCTCCTGTGCGCGCCCTTCCTGCTCGGCAAGCCGCGCTATGACGTAGCCCTGGTGTTTGAAAGGGACCGTGTGGTAGCAGGCACAGACATCTCGGCTGACTTGCAGGTAGGAAATCGCGGTAAGCGCGTGGCGCTGCCCGCGTTGCTCGACATACCCGTAGGTGAGGGCCTGATCGAGGCCCACGTACCGCTATTGCGGGTGGGGGCTGATCACACGGAGCGTCTCACTATCTCCGCACCTCGCCGCGGCATCATCCAAGTGGGTCCCATGACCATCGGGCGTGGAGACCCTGTAGGCCTCTTTCAACGCGACCACACATGGCCCGAGATTCAGCATCTCTACGTCCATCCGCAAACCGTGTCCGTGCCGTCCACTAGTGCCGGGCTGCTCCGCGATCTGGAAGGCGCCGTCACCAAGACCATCGTCGATTCGGACCTCTCGTTCCACGCGATCCGCGATTATGTCGAGGGAGACTCCAGGCGCCACGTGCATTGGAAATCCACCGCCAAGACCGGAACCCTGATGGTGCGCCAGTATGAGGAAACCCGGCGTTCCCGCATTGCCATCTTGCTTGATCTTGAGGAGCCTAGGTTCGGTTCAGAGGACGAGTTCGAAGCAGCGGTGAGCATCGCCGCCTCTCTAGGAGTTCAAGCCGTGCGCGACGGTCGGGAAGTGGTCATCACTGCGAGCGCGGACATTCCGCGGCATCAGCGAGGGATCATGCACGCCATCCGCAGCCTGCCCACCGTGAGCGCCTCAGCGCTTCTTGATGGAATGAGCAGTGTGAACTCGTCGGCGGACGTCATGCCTTTGCAGCACGTAGCGACCATGACGGCTCAAGAAGCGCAGCAGCTCTCGCTTGTCTTCTTGGTAGCGGGTTCAACGCACACCGTGGGCGAATTGCGTAAAGCAGCCGTCGCGTTCCCTAGCGATGTCACTGTCATCGCCATTCGTTGCGAACTCGGCATGGAGCCCACGATGCGCACCACACGCGAGATGCGCGTCATGACGGTGGGTATGGTGCACGACCTAGGGCATCTCATGTTGCGCGGGGCGGTGTGAGCATGGCATCGGCGCGCACGCGAATCTCACTCAAGCAACTGGCTTGGGGCCTGGCTGCCTTACTTGCGTCCGTGGCACTCGCCACCGTTGCGGCGTGGCCCATCTACGAGAACCCACGAGTGGTGTGGGTCGCCATCGGCGGCGCAGTCATAGGCGTGGGTTCGATGCTGATCACGTGGTGGTTCGGTTGGCGGTGGTGGGTTGCCGTGACCATTGCGGTTTCTGGCTACGTGCTCGCGGTGGTGCCCCTGGCGATCCCTTCATCCCTGTCAAGCCCTGGTCGCATGCTGCAAGGAGTCTGGCAAGGGGTCACCGCGGTGGTGCTGGGGTGGAAGCAACTCCTCACCATTAGCCTGCCCGCCGGCACTTACCAAGGCGTCCTCGTTCCGTTCTTGATCACAGTTGTGGTGACTACCTTCGCCGCCACCGCTCTCTTCATTCATGGAAAGCGGTGGGCACCATTGGCCGTGGGCCCAATGCTGCTCATAGTCCTCTTTGGCGCCATTTTTGGAAACTCTGCCACGGCGCCTGCTACCCGCCTCGGGCCTTTCACTGTCCCAGCGCCCACCCATGTCGCTGTGGGCACGCTTGCGGTCATCGTGACCGTGGGCTGGCTCATCGTGCGTGCCCGCGTAGAGCGGTCGGAGGCCTTGGGTGCTGCGCGATCCCGCACGGGCACTGCCTCGCTGGGTTCGGCATCGTCCGCCCATGCGTTACGTCGTTTCTTGCTTGCCGTGGCGTTGCTCGTCACCACCGTGGGAGGCACCTTGCTACTCGCGCCGGTTGGCGATGCGTGGGGCCCCCGAGACGTTGCCCGAGATGAAATTGACCCGCTGCTGGTGATCCAACAGCAACCCAGCCCCCTCGCGAACTATCGCAACTGGTTTGGCGGCGACAACTACGACGCCGTGCTCTTCACCGTGGACAACCCCGGCCAAGCGGATCGCGTGCGCATTGCCACCCTCGACGCGTATGACGGTGAGGTCTACTTTGTGGATCCAACCCGTGAATCTTCACGATTCTCACGCCAACCCCAAGTCCAAGAACCCACCCTGACCATCACCATTGGCGAGGGGTACCGCGGAGTGTGGGTCCCCTTGACGACGGCCCACGGCGGAGCGCCGCAATTTGTAGGCCAGCGCGCACAGACGCTGAGCGATGCCTATTACGCGAGCACCACCCTGAACGCTGGAGTACTTGCATCGAGTTCCACAAACGGCGATTCACGTACCACGTTGCAGCCAGGCGACACCTACCGAGTAGCAAGCATCGCCTCCGTGCCGGTGGACAGCATCGCATCCCAATCGGGAGGAGCGGCACTCATCTCAGAAGAGGACTATCCCGCGCTTGCCGCGTGGGTGGAACTTCAAGAGCGTGGACGCTCGGGCGGCGACTTGATTGAGCTGGTGGAACGGTTGCGCGCGAGGGGTTACTTGAGCCACGCCACGAGCGAGAATGCAGACGCCTCGGCATGGGTCGCCGCACTGGACTCTCGTACCAACTACGCGTTCCTTGGCAGCCGCGCCGGGCACTCGGGCGCACGAATCGACGAACTCTTCACCGCCTTGATCGATCAACAACGCCGGGCGGGCCTTGGCGCCTCCGACGAGGCTCTGGTGGCAGCCGTGGGCGACGACGAACAATTCGCCACCGCCGCTGCTTTGATCGCTCAGTTCCTGGGCTTTGAATCACGTGTAGTGGTAGGGGTCCGGATTGGCGGAGAGGCTCAAGACTTGGGCGTTGCCCCATGCAGTGAGACGTGCACGGGAGGCAACGTCACGGCGTGGGTTGAGGTGCGCGCGCCAGGCGGTGATTGGGTCACGCTGGACACCACACCCCAGTTTGAAACCACCCCGATGCTCATTCAAGAAGGTCAGACTCCGCCGCAGAATCCCACCGAACCTGACCTGGTGGCATCGGACGTCATTGAACCCGGCACGACCACCAGCGAATCAAACTCGACGGCACCGCTCGAGGACGATGTCGTGGAGCAAACCTGGTTGGAGCAATACCTGCCCGTGGTGATCGCTGTAGCGACCATCGTGCTGGGATCCGCATTGGTTCTTGCGCCACTCATGGTCTTCCCTCTGGCAAAGCGAGCGCGACGCCGGTGGCGCAAACGCGCTGCCGAGCCCGAGGTGGCAATGGTGGGAGCCTGGCACGAACTGATGGACACCTACGTGGACTTGGGCCTGGACGTTCCCGTGTCTCTGACGCGAGCCGAGACCGCCGATGTTTTGGGCCGGGAGGTAGCAAGCGCCATAGCCGACGCTGTAGACCGGGCCGTCTTTGCCGAGCACCCTCCCACGCGTGACCTAAGCAACGAAGCGTGGGCGCTTGTGGACAGCGAACGCAAGGCAGTCGCCGCCCTAGTTCCACTGAGGCGCCGCGTCAAAGCGACGTTCACTCCCCAATCACTTTTCCGCACTCTCCGCACCCAATCATCGACTACTACCACCACGCTCCGCCGGAAGGACCGCCATGACCGACCCGTATGACTCCGCCTATGACCCCGCCGTAGGTGCGGGTGCACTCCTCATTGCCAGCCTGATTTGGCTGGTCATTGGGGGTGGCATCTACGTCTGGTACGCGTGGGCACTGTCCAAGGTCTTCGCCAAACTGGGTGCACCCGCATGGAAGGCGTGGGTACCCGTGGTCAACGAGGCAGAAGTGTTCTCTCGTGGAGGCGTGCCCGCTTGGCAAGTGGTGTTCTACTTCTTGCCTGTGGTGAACCTCTATGCGCTTTACCTGCGCTGGACGGCCGCGGGGCGCATTGGCGCCTTCTTTGGGAAGGGCTCCGGCTTCACCGTCCTGGCCATCCTTGCCTCTCCTGTATGGGCCACGCTATTGGCCACCGCCAAAGCGCCCGCCTCCATCGCACTCTCGGATCGCATCAGTCCCGCAAACCAGGTGCGTTCTGGCGCGGCCGCTCCGGCGACTCCCGGGCCTGTCCCCTCTGCTCCCGGGCCTGCAGGAGTTGCCCCCGCCACTGCTGGGGTTGCGGCTCCACCGGCACCACCCACAGCGGCTCCACCGTCGCCGCCCGCCGCTGCCCCCACGGGCGCCCCCTATGCAGTGAAGGCGGTGCCTGGAACCGATGCGACGCCGACTCCGGTTGCTCCTGTCGCGCCAGCGCTCACGGGATTCTCGCCTGACGCGCCCGTTAACCCCCCAAAGGTTCCCACTCCCGCTCCGGCACCTACGGATGCGCCTGCAGTGAAGCCCACTCCTGCGGCACCAGTGATCAGTGAGGTCCCCTCGACGCCCACGCCTCAGATTCCGCAACCGCCCATTGCATCTGCACCTGCGGCGGCGCCCGTCGCACCGCATGCGCCCGCCGTACCGCCTGCACCCGCAGTCGCCGCCACCCCTGCACCCGGCGCATCGCCCGCACCCGACACCGCCACCCCTGTAGTTCCGGTGGTGGTCCACAACCCCTGGGCCCCACGCGATGAAGCTGCAGCATCGGCAAACCCTGCGTCGCCCACGCCACCTGAGGCTGAAGCGCCCGTTGCTCTCCCGGTAGCTCCGCCATCGTTACCGCCGTTGCCTCCTGGACCTGCGACCCCGCTAGCACCACCCCCCACCCCGGCGGCCGCCAAGGCTCCAGTGGAAATCCCCCCTCATGTCCTCGATGACGATGAGGACGAGGACGGCGAGACCGTGGTGGTGGATAGGCGCCCCCGCGTCTCGTGGTTCCTGACGGTGGATGGCGGGGGACGTCTTCCCCTCAAGGCGCCTCACGTGCTCCTAGGCCGCCGGCCCACCAGTGCGGAGAAGGACGTCCAGGCTCTGCCCATTCCCGATTCCACTCGCACGTTGTCAAAGATCCACGCGCGTCTGGACCTAGTAGACGGTGCCTGGACTATCACGGACCTTGACTCCACTAACGGCGTACTGCTCGTTGCGCCTGACGGAGGCGAGACGCTCGTGGAACCAGGCGTCGCCACCGAGATCGCGGGCCGCTTTCTCCTGGGCAAAGTTGCGATGACGATCGAGTTTGAGGGCCCCCGCGCGTGACCACCGTAGACATCCAGGGCATCATCCTGAATGTGGCGGGCCTCACCGACACTGGCCTTAAACGGCAGGTCAACGAGGACTCATTTCTGGCTTCGGGACCAGCGTTTGTGGTGGCCGATGGCATGGGCGGGTATGAATCCGGTGATCGAGCCAGTCTCGCTGTGGTCACCGCGTTTGCGGATCGGTTCAGTGGCCTCACGTATGGGGACTTTGCCGCAGTGAATGAAGCCTTGCTGGACGCAGACGACAGAGTCGAGGTGATCGCGCAGGACACCACCCGCGGAGCGGGTAGCACCGCCACGGGAGTGGTGCTGGTGGAGTACGAGGGGCGGCCGCATTGGCTTGT
>JAEYYZ010000143.1 GCA_023428185.1 Actinomycetes bacterium | reverse complement strand
CTGTAGTGGTTCACGGTGGCGGGCCGCAAATCTCAGACATGCTCACCAGGCTCGGAATCGAGAGCGAGTTCAAGGGTGGCCTGCGAGTCACCACGCCCGAGGCGATGGACGTGGTGCGCATGGTCCTCACTGGCCAGGTGTCCCGCGAGTTGGTGGGCCTCATCAACGACCACGGTCCTCTCGCGGTGGGGCTTTCGGGCGAGGATGCCGGGCTGCTTCAAGCCAAGCGCCGCCCCGCGCACGTCAACGGCGAAACCGTGGACGTAGGCCTCGTGGGTGACGTGGTCAAGGTCAACCCCGCCGCCGTGCAAGACATCATTGGCGCAGGCCGCATCCCCGTGGTCTCCACGGTGGCTCCCGACATCGACGACCCCACCACCGTTCTGAACGTCAACGCGGACACCGCGGCCGCTGCGCTCGCGGTAGCTGTGCGCGCCCGCAAGCTCATAGTCCTCACGGACGTGGAGGGTCTCTACGCCAATTGGCCGGACAAGTCCTCGCTCGTGCGCCGCATCCACGCCTCCGACGTCGAGAAGATGCTTCCCAGCCTGGAATCCGGCATGGTCCCCAAAATGGAAGCCTGCCTCCGTGCCGTCCGTGGTGGGGTGCCGCAGGCCCACATCATTGACGGCAGGGTCCCGCACTCGATTCTCACCGAGATATTCACCTCCTCCGGCATTGGCACCATGGTGCGGCCCGACGACGTGGAACTGTGGACGTGAGCACCGTGGATATGAGCACGGGAGCAAAAGCCGCGACCAACGCCGCCGGCCTCGAACGGCACGGCAAAGCCCTCATGGGCACCTACGGCACGCCTTTGCGGGTGCTTGAGCGGGGCGAGGGCTCCTACGTGTGGGATGCCGAAGGCAACCGTTACCTTGACCTGCTGGGCGGCATCGCCGTCAACGCACTGGGTCACGCCGACCCTCAATGGGTTGCCGCCATCACGGCCCAAGCCGCGACCTTGGCGCACGCCTCCAACTTCTTTGCCACCGAGCCTCAAGTCCGCCTCGCGGAGCGGCTCCTCGACATCACCGGCGCCCCCGAAGGCTCGCGGGTCTTCCTGTGCAACTCCGGCACAGAAGCAAACGAAGCCGCACTCAAGATGTCCAGGCTCACTGGTCGCACGCGAGTGTTGGCCATCGAAGAGTCCTTCCACGGACGCTCCACCGGCGCTTTGGCGCTCACGTACAAAGAGGCGTACCGCGCGCCCTTTGCCCCGCTCGCTCCCGGTGTGGAGTGGTTGCCTGCCAATGACATCGGCGTGCTTGAAGAGGCCTTGTCTACGGGAGATGTGGCAGCCCTTTTCATTGAGCCCATTCAGGGCGAGGCCGGTGTGAAGCCGCTTGACGATGCTTACCTGTCCGCCGCGCGTGACCTCACAACCAAGTACGGAACACTGTTGGTCGCCGACGAGGTGCAGACGGGCATCGGCCGCACTGGAACGTGGCTTGCGCTCCAAGCGCACGGCATCACGCCAGACATCGTGACCCTGGCCAAAGGCCTGGGCGGCGGATTCCCCGTGGGTGCTGTGGTGGGCTTTGGCCCGCGGGTGGGCTCGCTCTTGGGCCGCGGTCAGCATGGCACTACGTTTGGCGGCAACCCGCTCGCGGCTGCCGCTTCGCTCGCCACACTCGACGCCATTGACGAGCGCCATCTCCTCACCCATGTGAAGGCTATGGGGGAGTGGATCAAGGAGGCCGTGGGCGCGCTTGACGGTGTGCGTGAGGTGCGTGGATCCGGGCTGTTGCTTGGCATCGTGCTGGATGCGGAGATTTCCGCCGAGGTAGCGGATGCCGCGCTTGAAGCGGGATTCATCATCAACGCACCCAGCCCGGACACCATTCGCTTGGCGCCTTCACTCACGCTGACTCAAGCCGAGGCAGAGCCGTTTGTCGCATGGCTTGCCGCTCACCTTGCGGGCGGGGCCCGCACCGGAGGCAACGATGACTAGGCACTTTCTGCGCGATGATGACCTCACCGCTGCCGAGCAGCGCGAGGTGCTGGAGCTGGCGTTGGCGTTCCGTGCCAACCGCTATCTGCATCAACCGTTCGCCGGGCCGCAAGCGGTGGCCGTGCTCTTTGATAAGCCTTCTACGCGTACGCGCGTCTCATTTGCTACGGGCGTCGCGGAACTGGGCGGCTACCCGTTGGTCTTGGACTCGCAAAGCTCGCAAATGGGCCGCGGCGAATCCGTGGCGGACACCGCTCGAGTACTGGGCCGCCAAGTGAGCGCCATCGTGTGGCGTACATTCGGCCAAGAGCGCGTGGAGGAAATGGCCCAGTACGCCGGTGTGCCGGTTGTCAACGCCCTCACCGATGAGTTCCACCCTTGCCAGATTCTCGCGGACTTTGCCGCTGTGGCCGATGCCAGGGGTGGCGTGGACAAGCTCGCTGGCCTAACGCTGGCATACGTGGGTGACGGCGCCAACAACATGGCGCACTCGTACTTGCTGGGTGGAGCCGTAGCGGGAATGCACGTTCGCGTGGGCACTCCGGCCGACTACATGCCCAACGAGCAGTACGTGCTGGACGCCAAGCGCATCGCAGCCGAAAACGGCGGCTCCGTCACCGTCACCACAGACCACGACGATGCCGTGCGCGGCGCTGACATCATCGCTACCGACACGTGGGTGTCCATGGGCGACGAGGCTGAATCAAGCGAGCGGTTTGGCCGTTTTGACCCCTACCAGGTCAATGCCCACTCGCTCGAGATCGCTGCGCCCGGCGCGCACGTACTGCATTGCTTGCCCGCCTACCGCGGCAAGGAAATCACCGCCGAGGTGCTGGACGGCCCTCAATCCATCGTGTGGCTCGAAGCTGAGTACCGCTTGCACGCGCAGAAGGCTCTTCTGACCTGGCTCGCCGCACGCGCTGATGGGGTGGGGGGCACGTGATGACCCAGACCGTCCCACCCACCAAAGCGGCCCGCCAGCGGCTGGTCCGCCACCTCATTGAAGGCCAAGTGGTGGAGTCGCAGACGCAGCTCGCCGCGTTGCTCGAAGCTGAAGGCCTACACGTCACTCAAGCGACGCTGTCGCGCGACCTCGTGGAAGTTGGAGCCATCAAAGTCCGTGGTGCGGACGGCAGGCTGCAGTACGCGACTCAAGCCACCATCGACCAGCACGAGGACACCGCCGCGCGGCTCAACCGCCTGTGCGCCGAACTGCTGCACTCAGCCGCGGGAAGTGCCAACCTCGCGGTGTTGCGCACCCCGGAGGGTGCCGCACAGTTTCTCGCCATGGCCATCGATTCCCACGATGACCCGGACATTCTTGGCACCGTCGCAGGCGACGACACCATCATGGTCATCGCCGCAGATCCCTTGGGCGGCGAGCGCCTCGCCCACAAGTTTCTTGATCGAGCTGCCGGCAATCACTAGCCGGCTCACCCCCTTCACAAGTAGCAACAGAAAGAGAACCACACATGGCTGAGCGGATTGTCCTCGCGTATTCAGGAGGACTCGACACGTCCGTGGCTATTGGCTGGATTGCCGATGCCACGGGCGCTGAGGTGATTGCCGTGGCCGTTGACGTGGGACAAGGGGGCGAAGACCTCGACGCGATCCGCCAGCGTGCTCTGGACTGTGGCGCAGTGGAGGCTTATGTGGCCGACGCTCGCGACGAGTTCGCCAACGAGTACTGCATGCCAGCGCTCAAGGCCAACGCGCTGTACCACGACAAGTACCCGCTGGTATCGGCACTGAGCCGCCCCGTGATCGTGAAGCACCTCGTAGCCGCCGCAAAGCAATTTGGCGCCACCACCGTGGCGCACGGTTGCACCGGTAAGGGAAACGACCAAGTGCGCTTTGAAGTGGGCATCGTCTCTCTGGCTCCTGAGCTCAAGTGCATTGCCCCTGTGCGTGACTTGGCGCTCACGCGCGACCGCGCCATCGAGTACGCAGAACGCAACAACCTGCCCATTGTCACCACCAAGAAGAATCCTTTCTCCATCGATCAGAACGTCTGGGGCCGTGCCGTGGAGACCGGTTTCTTGGAGGACATCTGGAACGCACCCACCAAGGACGTGTACGACTACACGGCAGACCCGGCATTCCCGCCCGTGCCTGACGAAGTCATCATCACGTTCAAGCAAGGCATCCCCGTTGCCATCGACGGCCAAGCAGTGACGCCCCTGCAGGCCATCGAGGAAATGAACCGCCGGGCGGGTGCGCAGGGTGTGGGGCGCATCGACATCGTGGAAGACCGTTTGGTAGGCATCAAGAGCCGTGAAATCTATGAGGCTCCTGGCGCCATCGCCCTCATTGAGGCGCATCGGGAGATGGAAAACGTGACGGTGGAGCGCGAGCAGGCCCGCTACAAGCGCCGCGTGGCTCAAGAGTGGACCGAGTTGGTCTACGACGGCATGTGGTCCAGCCCGCTCAAGAAGTCGCTTGACGCGTTCATCGACTCGACCCAGGAGTTCGTCTCCGGTGAAGTGCGCATGGAACTACACGGCGGCAAGGCCACCATCACCGGACGCCGCTCTGACGTAGGCCTGTACGACTTCAACCTCGCCACCTACGACGAGGGCGATACCTTTGATCAGAGCGCCGCGCGGGGCTTTATCGAGATTTACGGGCTCGCGGCAAAGCAAGCCGCGGCCCGCGAGGCAAGAGCAAAGGGGTAGGGGACTGTGGCATCGGGCACAAATGAGGGTGCACTCTGGGGAGCCAGGTTCAGCGGCGGCCCCGCCGAGGCACTAGCGCGCCTGTCCGTGTCCACTCACTTTGACTGGCGTTACGCGGACGACGACTTGGCTGCGTCCATCGCCCACGCTCACGCTTTGCAGAAGGCCGGGTTGCTCACCGCTGACGAGACTTCGGCGATGGTAGGTGCCTTGGGGCAACTCCGGGCCGATGTCTCGAGCGGGGCGGTGGTGCCCGCGGCGACCGATGAGGACGTGCATGG
The DNA here is from genome assembly GCA_023428185.1 of Actinomycetes bacterium. GTDB lineage: Bacteria > Actinomycetota > Actinomycetes > Actinomycetales > Demequinaceae > Demequina. Next base: position 4,152 of record JAEYYZ010000143.1, on the reverse strand, counting down.
CGCCCTGGAGCGGTTACTTATCGAACGCGTAGGTGCAGAGCTGGGCGGCAAACTGCGTGCCGGGCGTTCCCGCAACGACCAGATCGCCACGTTGCCGCGCATGTACCTGCGCCGTGAGGCGCGCGTGATCTCCGGTTTGCTGCTGGATGTGGCGGAGGCCCTTCTGGAGCAGGCTGACAGGCACATTGCAGCGCCGATGCCGGGACGCACCCACTTTCAACACGCCCAGCCCGTGACGTTGGGGCATTCGCTCATGGCGCATGTGTGGCCTTTGCTGCGCGATGTGGAGCGGCTCCGGGATTGGGACAAGCGAGCGTCGTTGTCCCCCTACGGGTCAGGGGCGTTAGCGGGTTCCACCTTGGGGCTAGACCCTGCAGCCGTGGCTGCGGAGCTGGGATTCGCGGGGCCGAGCGAGAACTCGATTGATGCCACCGCTTCGCGTGATGTTCTGGCGGAGTTTGCGTTTGTGGCGGCGATGATTGGTGTGGACTTGTCGCGCATCTCGGAGGAGATCATCGCGTGGGCCACGGTGGAGTTTGGCTACGTCACACTCGACGACGCGTACTCCACCGGATCCAGCATCATGCCGCAAAAGAAGAACCCGGATATTGCGGAACTGGCACGTGGCAAAGCTGGGCGACTCATCGGTGATCTCGCCGGACTGCTCGCTACGCTCAAGGGCCTGCCGCTTGCGTACAACCGTGACCTGCAAGAGGTCCACGAGCCCGTGCTGGACGCGGTGGACACACTCGAGACGGTGCTGCCCGCGTTCGCGGGGATGATCCGCACGCTGGTGTTCCATGTGGACCGCTTGGCTGAATTGGCGCCCGCCGGATTCTCACTCGCCACCGATGTGGCCGAATGGCTGGTCAAGCAAGGTGTGCCGTTCCGTGACGCCCACGAGGTCGCGGGCGCGTGCGTGCGCTTGTGCGAAACGCGGGGGATTGAGTTGCACGAGATCCCCGGCGGGGAACTCGCGGAACTGCACCCGGCGTTCACGTCCAAGGTGTTTGACGTGCTCACGGTGGAAGGCTCGCTCGCCTCACGCTCAGGCGCTGGAGGCACCGCCCCGGACCGCGTGATCGAGCAAGGCAAGGCGGCCCGCGCAAAAATCCGGGAACTTCGTAGCGCCTGAACAAGGCCCACTTCCGTTCCGGTTGCGGACGCTTTCGCCGAGCCCTAGATTTGGCGTGCAGCCGGTGGTCGGCTCGGTTCGGGGGGAATCATGAGGACTCTTCAAGCACTTTCGCTTGTCCTTCTCGCCACGCTCGTTGGCCTAGCGGCGATGGTCTTGCCAGCGGGGTCTGCTACTGCCGCCGGGCTACCCTCACCGTGGGCTTGCGTGGCGTCGAGCACCAGCTGTGTCTCCTACAGCGGGTTTCCCGCCAATACGAAGTTTTGGTCCCAGGATCTCTGCACCGGCGGAAGGAACTGCACAAACTATGTTGCTTTCAGGCTCCAGGCCCTTGGTGCCCACAACTTCTTGAAGCACCCCACCCAGTCGAGGTGCGCAACGACCGGGAACGCCGTGACGTGGGACGAGCGAGCCATATGCAACAACTTGGAAGTCAATACGGTCATAACGGCTGGCGCGGTACTCCACATGGATGCCGGAGTTCGGAACCCTCGATACAACACGAGCTTGACGTCCACTTCCGGGCACGTAGCCTTCATTGACGCGGTTGAAGGCGGGATCGTATACATCAGTGAGGCGAACTGTTCCGACGGCACTACCGTCCGCTATAGCCGAACGCTGGAATCATTGCAGGCGATCATTGCGGGTTCATACGGAGGCGTCGAGGTCATTCACGTGCCTCACAACGGTTTTGGTCCGGCCTCGTATGTGAAGACGCCGGACGACAAGATTTGGGTCGTAGCCGGAGGAGCCAAGTATCAGATTCCGACCTGGGCCGATTATGTAGCCTTGGGTAGCCCGCCTTATACGTCCGTTTCGCAATCACACGTTGACAGCCTCGGAACGGTTCCGGCTGACGGAACCATGTTGCGAGACGTCCCGTCGAACTCGATTTACCAGGTGATCGGTGGTGCGAAGTACAAGATTCCGAACTGGTCCACCTACCAGGCACTTGGGACGCCAGACTGGGTGAACGTGCCGTGGGGCTGGCTTGTGCAGATGAGCGACGGCGCTCCTGAGGGGGTGGCCTATATGCACGATCATCAATCCGGCAAGATCTATCAAGTCATCAACGGTGCTAAGTACGAGTTCTCCAACTGGGCCGAGTATCAACTGATCGACGCCCCACCATGGGTGAGTACTACGTCCGAGTTCATCAACCGGGCCGCGGAGCAGTTCCCCACGGGAACGACCTATTTGCGTAACCCAACTACTAGTGTTATCTACGAGGTTGTCGCGGGCACGAAACGTCAACTGACATTCGCCGAGTGGACCGCCCTTAGTGGCGCTACCTACGTCAACGTATCGCCCCAGTGGCTGGCTCAGTTTGCCACGGCGGCTGAACCTGAACCTGAACCTGAACCTGAACCTGAACCGCTCCCAGTCGCCCCTACGATTGCCGGTTCTGAAGTATTCGTGCTCGGGACAGACGGCACGCTCGTTTCACAATCGCAAACGGGCGCAGCGCAAGTGCTCCTTGCAGGGGTCGCGGACTTCGACGTCAGTGGCGCGAAGGCGTTGCTCCTCACCGGCGACGGCGAACTCCTCGTCACTCCAGCGCAGGCAAGCAGTGCGTGGCACGACGTGGGGTGGACGGGCGGATCGATCGCCGACGTCAAGATTGATGGAACGCGGCTGGTTGTGCTTGAGCAATCCGGTGCGGTGTGGGCCCGCGAGGGGCTCTATTCCGGGAGTTGGACCCAAGTGGCGACAGGCGCCAACGCTATCGACGCGGACGCGGGGCGACTGGCATACGGCACGTCCACCAAGAACCTATACGTGGCCCAAGGCGCCGTAGGCACACCCTTCATGCACCTTCACACGGCCACTGAGACCTTCTCGATCGCTGGCGACCGGGTGGCAGTGCAGTCTGGATCTGCTCTGTACATTAAGTCTGGCGCGCTCGATGGGGCCTGGACTACGGTGCACGCGAGTGTTTCGTCGTTCGCCATATCCGACAGTCGGATTCTGGTGCGATCCGGACCAGCCTTGTATGCGAAAGAAGGTCCTGTGAGTGCTGCGTGGGTCACCATTTACACCAGCGCCGCAACCATGGACGTGTCACAAGGCGTAATTCCGATCGTCGGAACGGATGGCGTGGTTCGAATCAAGTGGGGTGTCCTAAACGCACCTTGGTCGGATGGACCGAATGGCGTGATCGCGCGCATCGACACCTCACACTAATTCTGAGGCGCGACACTCGACAGGTCCCCACGCGGTAGGAGCGTGCAGGTCCGCGTATCTAGCCAGATGCGCGCCCGCTCGAAGCGCTTCGCCTGACCTGTTGTGGAGCAACTCCGTGCGTCGCGCGCAAAAATCCGGGAACTTCGCGGCAACTAGGGACGTTGTGGGGGTGTGCCAGGCGTCAACGCCGGCCCCCAAGAACCCAAGCCCCCCGTCCCTACCCGTTTGCGCGCCCGTGGCCCGCAGCCTAGGAGTCCATGAAGTCCGCACGCGCAATTGTTGGAGCACTGTTGAGTGCCGTCATCGCGACCGCAGCCATTGGCTTGGTCGCCCTTCCGGCAACCGCCGCTCCACCCCAACTGTCCGCCGTGACCGAGCTTCCAAGCGATTGGACCTGCTTCAACAGCGGCGAGTGCCTCGACTACAGCGGCTACGACTCGGGCGGCTCGCGCGGCAAGTCTGACCCCAATGCATGGGGAACCTCCCAGTGCGGTTCAGGGCAGAACTGCGTCCACTACGTAGCGTGGCGAGTGGTGAACGAATGGACTGCACGCGACACCACTGCGGCCGGACTCCTCGCCGCCAATGCCTGCCCCATGGACCTTGCACCGCGCGCCTGGGACACCGCGGCAGCCGCTTGCGGCTGGGTGGTAGACCAATCCACACCTCGAGCGGGCGACATCATTCAATACGACGGCAGGCAAAAGCTCAACGGTTACGGCTCCACCGGGGGCAGTGGCCACGTGGACTTTATTGACGCCGTGGAAGTGACCGAGTCGGGCGAGACAATCCTCTACATCAGCCACTCCGGTTGCGCTTCGGGCGCCAACATC
>JAEYYZ010000179.1 GCA_023428185.1 Actinomycetes bacterium | reverse complement strand
GCCATGCGCTCACGGTACCGGCCGCGTGAGACATCGGCGCAGGTACTCAACCAACGGCGCTACTGCGCCGTAGTCTTGACCTATGGCTGATGAGACGCGTCGTTCACCATGGCTGCCTGTCAATGGCGCCGCCGCGCCCGTGCACGACGTTCCCCTGGCTTCTGCTCCTCAACCGGCGCCCCCGCTAGTCATGGCAGAAGCGCCGGAGGAAGCTCCCGCGCCGTATCTGCCCACCGCCACTGAGCCCAGTCGTACGCCGGATCCGGTGGCGCCCAGGAGGGCCTCGGTGCTGAGCCCCTACTTGACCAACCGCAGTGCCGCGTCGCAACCGGGGGAGGCCGATGCCGCATGGTCTGCTAGCCCGGCGAGCACGCCCATTCCGATGGTGGGGCTAGCTCCCGCGCTTGAGAACCCCGAGTACGGGGCCACCTTTGTGCCAGGGAGCGTGGAAGCCGGCGGTGCGAGTGCCCTCGGTGAAGAGTTTGCGGTGCCCCGCCCGTCAGTTCACAACCCGGGGATGCAGGGACGAGTGCCGCGCCCTGTGGAAGTTGATGACGTGGAAGTGATTAGGCCTGTAGCCATTCCGCCCGCCGCTGAGATTCTCCCCACCACGGGAAGCGTCCCGTACCTTGAACCTGCCGACGACGAATACGACACCATGCGGCAGGGTCCGCATACTCCCATTGGGCCCGAAAGTGACCCGTTCCACCTTCTTGGTGTCAGCGCCGTCGCCAGCGCTTCGCTTGCCGCAGCGGGCGCGCGCGTCCCGGCGCAGGTGGAGTGGGACGGTGGCGAGCCCCTTTCGACTCTCGATCCTCCTGCACCCTTTGTGCCCATGTTCGATGTGCACGCCCCGGAGGGCATTGAGGCCAAGCCAACGCACCAGCCCACGGCTGAAAGCGCGCCCGCGTGGGAACCGGAACCGGAGGCATCGGCCGCGCCGCCGCCCAGTGGCGCTGGTACAGACATCGTGCCCGTTCCCCACACCCCGGTGAGTCCCCCGCCTCCTTATGACGAAGGCGATCTGGACTCTAAGCCGTGGTGGCGCAAGTTGTGGGTGTTGATAGTTCTTGGCGTGGTGGTACTAGGCGGACTGGGTGCGCTTACCTACCGCTTGTTCTTCTTGCCAGAACCCATCATCTTGCCAGCGCCTGTGGTCACTGAAGCTCCCCCGGCGCCCACCGTGGAGCCCGTCGAACTCGAGGATCCCAGTCCGCTCCTTGAGGCCATGCCTCGCGAGGTGTCCACCCTGGTGATGACTTCATACGTGAGCCTTGAGGTGCTGGGAGACAAGGAACTCCCCGCACGGGCATCGGAGCATCTCACCCTGACCTATGGCGAAGCCACGGCTCAAGACACGTTCACCATTGACGTCTACCAGTTCTACAACACGGCCGATGCCCAGGCCGCCTTCGAGTTCTGGGTGGAGGGTCAGACGCAGGTCGAGGATGTCACCGTGGACGGCACCGTCGTTGGCCAACGTGCCATGGTCCCTGGTGGAGCGGCCGACACCATCGCGTGGCGCAACGAGACCGTGGTGTTCGTGATGCAAGGGCCAGCTACCGAACTGCTCGAGTTCTATAGCTACTTCGGGTACTAGTCGCCGCTATGGGTGTCTCTCGGGGCCCTAGACCAGCCGGTGCGCGAACCCGCGAGGGCATCGTCCGTGCCGCTGGTGAACTGTTTGCCGTCGAGGGCTACGAGCGCGGTTCATTGCGTGCGGTGGCGCGCAAGGCTGGCGTGGACCCGGCGTTGGTGCGTCACTACTTTGAGTCCAAAGTGGCTCTCTTTGTGGAGGCAATGCGCCCGCCCATTGATCTCAGCACTCAAGCACACCGCATTGCTGAGGGAGATCCAGCCAAAGTCGGTGAGCGGGTCATGGAGTTCTTCATCGCGACGTGGACTCATCCCGTTCACGGCGACCGGGTGGTGGCGATGCTCCGTGCGGGTTTGGATCACCCTGAAGTGGCGTCGCTTGTGCGCAAGGTCATTGTGGAGCGCGTCATCGAGGATGTTGCTCGCCGAGTGGGGGCGCAAGACCCTGCTGCTGCTGCAGCCTCCGCCGCCACTCAAGTGATTGGCCTGACCTTGTTGCGGCATGCCGCCAAGTTTGAGCCGTTGGTCTCCATGACCCCAGAAGAGCTCACGCGGCGGTTTGCGCCTGTCATCACGTACCACTTGACAGGGTCCTTCCCCCAGGGCAACAATTCCCCACATGGGGAATGATGTGAAAGACTCGAGCGAGGCGGCTATCGCGATCACGGGATTGCGCGTTATTCGCGGCACCACGGAGGTTCTCGACGGACTGACCTTGGATATCCCCAAGGGTCAGGTAGTGGGGCTGTTTGGCCCTTCTGGCAGTGGCAAGACCACCCTCATGCGCGCCATCGTGGGGGCTCAGATCGTTGCAGGCGGCACCGTCACCGTGCTCGGGGACGATGCCGGTTCAGCACGGCTCCGCCCGCGCATCGGCTACGTCACCCAGGCCCCTTCGGTGTACCCCGACCTCACGGCTAGGGAGAATCTCGCCTACTTTGGCAAGCCTCTAGGCGCAGGGAAAGACGAGGTAGCGCACACCCTTCGCGCCGTGGGGTTGGCGGCTGATGCCGACCGCCCCGTATCCACTTTGTCTGGAGGTCAACTGTCGCGCGTCTCGCTGGGTGCGGCCTTGGTGGGCTCACCTGAGCTCTTGGTATTGGACGAGCCCACCGTGGGGCTGGACCCGGTCCTGCGGCGAGACCTCTGGGAGTTGATGCATTCGCTGGCCCGCAAGGGAACCACATTGCTGGTGAGCTCACACGTCATGGACGAGGCCGCGCGCTGCGACCGCTTGTTGTTCATGCGAAACGGCGAAATCATCGCCGACGGCCCGCTCGCGGAGATCTTGGCCGCCACCGGCACCACAGACGCAGAGTCCGCGTTCTTGGCCATCGTGGAAGGCAAGGCAGCATGAACGCCGCACTCACCTGGAGTACTGCACGCAGAGTGCTCACCCAGCTCCGTCGAGACCCGCGCACAGTCGCCATGCTGTTGTTGTTGCCGGCGATGCTCACGTGGCTTCTCCAGTACATCTTTTCCGCGCTGCCTGTGCCACCTGACGGCCCTCTCTTCAACACACTTGGGCCGCGCATCATGGGTTTGTTCCCGCTGATTCTGATGTTTGTGGTGACAAGCGTGACCATGTTGCGAGAGCGCCAGTCAGGCACTTTGGAACGGCTCATGGTGGGCCCCACAGGCAAGGCCGATGTAGTGCTCGGCTATGCCATTGCCTTTGGGTTAGTCGCGGTGGCTCAAGCACTGCTGATGACCGTGTGGAGTTACTGGCCCTTGGGGCTCGAGATTCCCTCTGAGGCGTGGCGGCTCGGACTGATCATCGTGCTGGTAGCGGTGCTAGGCACTGCAATGGGCCTGCTCGGATCCGCTTTGGCTCGCACGGAGTTCCAGGCGGTTCAAATGATGCCGGCCGTGGTGCTCCCTCAACTCTTGCTCGCAGGGCTCTTCCTCCCTCGCGACCAGATGCCGCGAGTACTAGAGATCGTCTCCGACCTTCTCCCCGTCAGTTACGCCATCGACGCGATCAACGACATCCTCGCCGGGAACGGTGCGGGCATCTGGCCAGAGGTAGGCATCCTGGTGGCGTTCATCGTGGGCGCTCTGGTACTGAGCTCCTTGACCCTCAAGCGTCGTACTCCCTAGCGCCGCGCGCTCCCGTATCCGCGCTAGCCTGGCTCCATGAGCGAGAACCCTCCTGCCGCCGTCATGCCCTCCGTTGCCATCCTTGGAGGCGGGGTGATGGGCGGGACCATCCTCACAGCCCTCAAGTCTGCAGGGTGGCCCTCTTCTCAAGTGATCGTTGCGGAGAAGGACACCGGCCGAGCCGCGGACTTGCGTGAGTCCCACGGTGTGGTGGTCACTGGGAGCGCTACCGAGGCCGTGGATGGTGCGAACATCGTGCTGATTGCCGTCAAGCCTCAGGATGTGG
>JAEYYZ010000164.1 GCA_023428185.1 Actinomycetes bacterium | reverse complement strand
CCGCCGCAGCGATCATCGTGCTGGTCTTCCTTGGCTTTGCCTTTGGCAAGCTACTCATGATCAAAGAAGTGGGCGTGGGGCTCGCGTTTGCCGTGCTCTTGGACGCGACCATTGTGCGCATGCTCTTAGTGCCCGCCACTATGACGGTTTTGGGCCCATGGAACTGGTGGGCCCCCGCTCCCCTACGCCGTTGGCACGAACGCTTCAGCGTCACGCACTAGGTGCGTCGGCTGCCTCGGGAACGGCGTCCACGCCCGCCTCTTTGCGTTGCTGGGCGGTGATGGGCGCGGGTGCATCGGTCAACGCGTCGTAGCCGCCACCGGACTTGGGGAACGCGATGACGTCGCGGATCGAGTCGGATCCAGAAAGCAGCATCACCACGCGGTCCCAGCCAAACGCGATTCCACCGTGAGGCGGCGCACCAAACTTAAACGCGTCGAGCAAGAAGCCAAACTTCTCTTGAGCCTCCTCCGGCCCAATCCCCATGACCTCAAACACTCGTTGCTGCACGTCGCGACGGTGAATACGGATCGATCCTCCGCCCATCTCCATGCCGTTGCACACGATGTCGTAGGCGTAGGCGTTGGCAGACCCGGGGTCGGTGTCGAAGGTCTCGAGAAATTCGGGCTTGGGGCTCGTAAACGCGTGGTGAACCGCGGTCCAGGCACTCGTGCCGAGCGCCACGTCGTCATCGGCTGCGTCAACGGCCTTGAAGAGCGGCGCGTCAATGACCCAGACAAACTCGAATCGCGACTCGTCAATAAGGCCGACGCGCTTGGCCACTTCTTGACGAGCGGCACCCAAGAGCGCTCGGGACGGCTCGGTAGCGCCTGCGGCAAAGAAAATGCAGTCACCGGGAGCGGCGCCTGCGGCTGCAGCCAGCCCTGCTAGTTCAGTCTCAGATAGGTTCTTGGCAACGGGACCACCCAATTCGCCGTCTTCGCCCACAATCACGTACGCGAGGCCCTTTGCGCCACGCTGCTTGGCCCACTCTTGCCACGCGTCAAGCGTCTTGCGGGGCTGGCTCGCACCACCTGGCATCACGACCGCACCCACGTACTCGGCTTGGAACACCCGGAATGGGGTGTCCTTGAAGTACTCGGTGAGATCCGTCAGTTCCAAGCCAAAGCGCAAGTCGGGCTTGTCAGAGCCATAGCGAGCCATAGCGTCGGCATAGGTGATCCGCGGGATGGGCGTGGTGACCTCATAGCCGATGGTCGACCACAGTTCCTTGACGAGTTCTTCGCCCAATGCGATCACGTCGTCTTGGTCCACAAAGCTCATCTCGATGTCGAGCTGAGTGAACTCCGGCTGGCGGTCGGCACGGAAGTCTTCATCGCGGTAGCAACGGGCAATCTGGTAGTACCGCTCCATGCCGGCAACCATCAGCAACTGCTTGAACAGCTGGGGCGATTGCGGCAATGCGTACCAAGACCCGGGCGACAAGCGCGCGGGCACCAAGAAGTCGCGCGCACCTTCAGGGGTGGACCGCGTCAGAGTGGGCGTCTCGATCTCGATGAAGTTGTGACGCTCCAGCACGCGCCTCGCGGCCTTGTTCGCTTCAGAACGCAACACGATGTTGGCGCGCTGCGCGGGACGGCGCAGGTCGAGGTAGCGGTGCTTGAGGCGTGCCTCTTCACCCACGGTGACGTGTTCGTCGATGGGGAATGGCACGGGCGCGGACTCGTTGAGAACCACCACGTCCTTCACGTCGACTTCCACTTCACCCGATGGCAAGTTGGGGTTAGCGGAGCCTTCGGGGCGCATGCGCACCTCGCCCGTGACTTGGATGACGTACTCGCTGCGCAATGCGTGCGCAACGTCCTCACGGATCACCACTTGCGCGAAGCCGGAAGAGTCTCGCAAGTCGATAAAGGCCACCCCGCCGTGATCTCGCCTGCGCCCCACCCAACCCGAAAGCGTGACGGTGCTACCGGCATCGGCGGCACGGAGGTTTCCAGCGAGGTGGGTGCGAAGCACAATGAGCCTTTCGTGATGCGCGGTAGCGCAGAAGTGAGCGGAACTCAGTCTAGCCGCGCACTACGCGTGCCTTGAGGTCCTCCTCAGGCGGCGTCCATGCGTGCGCGTCGGCTGCGACTTGCTCGCCCGTGCGGATGTCCTTGACTTCATCGCCCTCAGCGCCGGGGAACCATACAAAGGGAATGCCGCGCTTGTCAGCAGCGTGGATTTGCTTGCCGAACTTGGCGGCGGAGGAAGCCACTTCACACGGGATACCCCTGGCGCGCAAGACATCCGCTACAGCGTTGGATGCCGCGCGAGAGTCTTCATCCGTGACGGCCACGTACACCGCCGACGGTACGGCCCGGCTCCCGCTCGCCAGTCCAGCACTCACAAGGCGGCTGACAAGCCGTGTCACACCGATGGACATGCCCACGCCGGGGAACCCACCGCCACCAATAAGGGAGTCGTACCGGCCGCCCGCGCATACGGAACCGAGGTCTTCGTGCCCCTCGAGCACCGTCTCGTAGACAGCGCCCGTGTAATAGTCGAGGCCCCTGGCAATGCTGAGGTCCGCGAAGGCCATACCGGGGATTGCAGCGTTCACCGCGTTGACGAGCGCCGACAATGCGGCAACGCCTGCCTCAAAGGTGGACCGGGCCTCATCCCCCTGGGCGCCGGCCGTGACCCACAGTTGTTCCGCTTGCGCAGCAAACCGCGCATCTGGGGTGCGGATCGCTGCGAGCGCGAGCACGGCCTCGGCGGCTACAGCACTCACGCCGCCAGCCTCGAGCTCATTGCTCACGCCTTGCGGGCCAATCTTGGCGAGCTTGTCTACCGCGCGCAGCGCTGCGGGGATGTCCGCGATGCCCACTCCTGCGTAGAAGCCCTCTACCAACCGCCGGTCGTTCATGCTCATGACGGCGCGAGGTGCGCCCACAGTTCCAGTCAACGCCGCCAGGGCACGAGCCATCACCACGGGCACCTCAGCCTCAAAGTGCCCAGGAAGCACATCGCGGGCCACCACATCGATATCGGCCTGGTAGAACTCGCGGAAGCGACCCTCTTGAGGACGCTCCCCTCGCCACACCTTCTGGATTTGGTAGCGACGGAACGGGAACGCCAAGTGGGCCTGACGCTCTTCCACATACCGTGCGAACGGCACTGTGAGGTCAAAGTGCAGGCCGAGTGAGGCGTCGGACCCAGGCTCTGCCCGCAAGCGATTCAACGCGTAGATCTCCTTGGCGGCATCGGAATCCCCCGCCAAGCGATCAATGGGCTCCACCGCCCTGGTCTCAATCTCTCCGTACCCATGCAAAGCGAAGACATCACGCAAGGTGGACAGCACTTCCGCCTCGACAAGACGTTCGGAAGGACTCCATTCTGGGAAGCCTGACAAGGGCGCGATGCGAGCCATGCGGGCCATTGTTCCACCTCGCGCGCTCTACACTTGCGAGGCACACCTCGTAAACAGGCAGGGTCCATGACAACCAAGAAGCAAGCACGCGCGAACGAGAAGCGACGCCGCGCTCAGTTTGAGCACAAGCTTGCCTTGCGTGCGCAGGCGAGGCGCCGACGCCAGAGGCAGTCGCTCTGGGCGCTTGCGGCCATCGGTGCAGTGCTCTTGGTAGGCGGCCTGGCTTGGTACGGGTCTAGCCACTGGTGGGGCTCCACTACTCCGGCGGCCCAGCCCAATCAACCTGTTTCCCCGTCAGACGAACCGCTGCCCTCGGCCGGAGAGCTTGAGACCGTGGATGGCTGGGCGGGTTCGTCCGCCCCTCCACCTGCGAGCCTCTCCGAGGGGCGCGAGTGGACTGCGACCATCCAGACCAACCAAGGCCCCATCCAGGTGCAACTCGACGGCGTCAATGCACCTCAAGCGACCGCGTCGTTCTTGGCGCTCGCAGGCGAAGGCTTCTTTGCCAATACCGAATGCCACCGCTTGGTCACGGCCGGCATCTTTGTGCTGCAGTGCGGGGATCCCTTGGGGAACGGTCAAGGCGGCCCCGCCTACCGCTTTGGACCCGTCGAGAACGCTCCAGCCGACAACATCTACCCCACCGCTACCTTGGCTATGGCGCGCGTGAGCGCGAACGCCAACTCCATGGGCAGCCAATTCTTCATCGTGTATGACGACTCAACCATTCCCTCGGACAGTGCTGGCGGCTACACCGTGTTTGGCACAGTGACCCAAGGGATGGATATCGTGGACGCTGTAGCCCAAGCTGGAACTATCACCGGGGATGCCGACGGCCGCCCTGCCCTACCCCTGATCATCACCGAGGTCACCGCGTCATGACGCCTGCAAAGCCCCGCCCCATTCCCCGCGCGCC
>JAEYYZ010000140.1 GCA_023428185.1 Actinomycetes bacterium | reverse complement strand
CGCGCCGATGCGGCAACCGAGGACCTCAAGGCATCGTGGGGCGAACGCCGTCCCTCGCGTGGCACGGGGGAGTCGTCGGCGGTTCGCGCCACCATGCCGGTGACGGACAGCAATGCCCAGCACGGAGTGTCGGCAATTTCCAGTGACGCGGTGGCACTACGAGCCACTCCTGGCACTGCTTGAGCCGCAGCAGCCCCGCGCGCGGAGAGGCCTTCGAGCGAAATAGTAGGAGCGGCGCCACCGTCCACGCGCAAGATGGTGCGCCGTGGAGTGCCATGCTCCATGGCGACGGCGTCCATTTCGCGTCCTACGACCCCGCGCAGGACGTCCTCGGAGCTCAAAATGTCTTCCAACTCGGCAATCTCGGCCAGCAGTTGGGTCTTTTCTGTCTCCAACTCGATCTTGGAGAACTTGGTCAAGCGCCGCAAACGCAGTTCGAGGATGTACTCAGATTGCAGCTCGCTCAAGTCAAACGCAGTCATGAGGCGATCGCGTGCCGCCCCTGCGTCGTCCGACGTGCGAATGATCTGAATGACATCGTCGATGTCCAAAATGGCAACGAGCAAGCCGTCTACCAAGTGCAAACGCGCCTTACGTGCCGCGAGGCGATACGCGGAACGCCTGCGCACCACCTCAAGGCGGTGGTCCACCCACACCTGGAGCATCTCTTTGAGACCCAGCGTGCGCGGCTGACCATCCACCAGAGCCACGTTGTTGATGGAGAAGTTCTCTTGCAGCGGAGTGAGTTTGTAGAGCTGCTCCAGCACCGCCTCAGGGGAGAAGCCCGTGCGCACCTCGATCACCAAGCGCATTCCGTGGTGGCGATCCGTGAGATCTACTACGGACTGGATTCCTTGGATCTTCTTGGAGTTGACCCCGTCCTTGATCTTCTCAATGACCTTCTCGGGGCCCACAAGGTATGGCAGTTCCGTGACGACAATGCCTTTGCGCTTGGGTGTGACGTTCTCGATGCGCGCCGTGGCTTGGGTCTTGAACGCGCCTCGACCCGTCTCGTACGCCTCGCGGATCCCCTCCAAGCCCACGATGCGCCCACCTGTGGGAAGGTCCGGTCCCGGCACAAACTTCATCAACTCATCGAGACTCGCGCCAGGGTTCGCCAGCAAGTGGCGTGCCGCAGAAATGACCTCCACCACGTTGTGCGGCGCCATGTTGGTCGCCATGCCCACGGCAATCCCAGACGCCCCATTGACAAGCAAGTTGGGGATCGCGGCAGGCAGCACCGAGGGTTGCTGAAGCTTGTTGTCGTAGTTGGGGACAAAGTCCACGACGTCCTCACCGAGATCGGCGATCATCGCCAACGCGGCCGAAGCCAAGCGGGCTTCCGTGTACCGCGAAGCCGCAGGGCCGTCGTCTAGAGAACCGAAGTTGCCGTGGCCGTCCACGAGCGGCAAGCGCAAGGAAAACGACTGCGCCATACGCACCAGGGCGTCGTAAATGGCCTGATCCCCGTGCGGGTGCAGCTTGCCCATCACTTCGCCCACCACGCGGGAGGACTTCACGTGCGCGCGGTCAGGGCGTAAACCCATGTCGCCCATGGTGTAGATGATGCGGCGTTGAACCGGCTTGAGACCGTCACGGGCGTCCGGGAGCGCGCGCGAGTAGATCACCGAGTAGGCGTACTCCAGAAAAGACGCCTCCATCTCGGCGCTCACGTCGATATCGACGATCTGCGCGTCGGTCTCGGTCATGCACACTCCACTCTCACCACGGCTAGGGACTGCAGGTATTGTCGCGCGAACCCAGGACAAGGGGTCGCCACGCCGCGCGTGCGGTGCGACAATTACCCGCATGTCAGTGACTCTCGCGCAAGCAGTTCAAGGCGCAGGCTACTACCCGGCGTTGGCCAACCATGTGCTCCGTTCCGCAATAGGCGGGGAGGAGGTGCGCGCACACTTTGTGCACACGGAGACCACGTTCGATTCCTCCGAGGTGCGACGCCACATGACGGTGTTGGTGGTGACGGATCGCAGGCTTATCCGGGTACACATGGACGACGGCGCTGGCCACTCCGCAGAAGGCATCCACGAGGCCTCGGCAACAGTTGAGAGCGCATTCCTCAAGCGCATCAGCAACATGGCGCTCACTCATGTGGTCCATGAGCCAGAGAACTTCACCGAGGGTGACACGCCCAGCGAGTTGGTACTGGCCGTGGGGTGGGGAATTCACTCCCGAATCGAACTGGAACCGGCATCGTGCGGTGACGAGAACTGCGAAGCCGACCACGGCTACACCGGCGGCATCACGGGTGACGATTCCCTGGTGCGCGTCAGTGTGATTGCCGACGGTGTGGAATCAGTGCGCGCACTCGAGGACTTTGCGCGCACGCTGCAGCGCTCCATTGGAGACGCCGCGTGACTCTAGCCCAACGGCTAGCCGATGCTGGCCTCGCCATGCCTGATTACGGCGGCATGGAACTGGGTGCAGTGCTACCAGCGGCCCTCTCAGCGATTGGTGCTGAAGCAGCCGTGACGCATCGCGACGCCAATGCTGACCGTGAGCGGCTTGGGATTCCCACTGCCCGCCATGTGGTGGTAGTGATGGTGGACGGCTTGGGGCACCTCCAGTTGGACGCCAGGCGAGGCCACGCACCCTTCTTGAGGTCCATTGTCTCCGCGACGGTCACCGCTGGATTTCCCACCACTACGGCAACATCTCTCACTCTTTTTGGAACGGGCGAACCAGCCGGCCAAACGGGAATGATGGGATACACCACCCTCAACGAACGCACACGCGGCCTCGCAAACTTGGTCTCCTGGGAGGGTGCCTACCGTGCCGAGGATTGGCAGCCGATGCCCTCGCTGCTTGCCAACGCGGCGGAAGAGGGCTTTCTTGTCACCACACTGGGCCGGCGTACCTTCGCAGGCTCTGGTCTCACTCACGCCGCACTACGGGGCGGACAGTTTGTGGGCGCGGAACTACTGGTGGACCGCATCGACGTGGCGTTGGGCGCCGCTCGCGAGCCAGGGGTTTCGTATTGCTACTGGGGTGAACTCGACGCCGCGGGCCATAGGTATGGGTGGAACTCTGACGAATGGGTTGCCGCACTCGAGGACGCGGACCGCGAGCTCAGCAGGCTAGCCAGGGAGCTTCCCGCTGGGGCGATCATGGTGGTCACCGCAGACCATGGGATGATCGATGTGACAGGCGCGCCCCGCTGGGACGTGGGCTCAGAGGCGCAACTGGCACTCGGCGTTGACGTAGTAGCGGGGGAGCCGCGCGCGCTCCACTTGCACACGCGCCCACACGCGGCGGAGGCAGTGGCCGCGCGTTGGAGCGAGATTCTGGCAGACAACGCGGTGGTCTTCACTAAGGCGGAGGCAGAAGCGGGCGGCGTTTTTGGGCCGGTGTCCGATTTGGCACGCGAACGTATAGGCGATGTGATCGTGACCATGACGGGCCGCGCCTGTGTCATGGACTCGCGCACCCAAAGCGCTCAATCGATGACGCTCATTGGCATGCATGGCTCGTTGACACCCGAGGAACTCGTGGTGCCGTTGTTGGTGGCGGAAGGATCCTGATGGCGCAACTCATCTTCTTCACGGGAACCATGGACTGCGGCAAGTCCACGCTGGCTTTGCAGACCAACCACAATCACGCGGCTCGCGGGCGCAGGGGAGCCATCTATACCCGTTTTGACCGCGCTGGAGCGGCACGTGTCTCATCGCGGCTGGGGCTGGAGGTTTCGGCCAGGGAGGTCCTTGACGACACCGATCTGTGGGATGACGTCACCTCGTTGCGCATGGGCGGGGCGGAGGTCGACTACATCGTGTGCGATGAGGCGCAGTTCTATTCCGCCGAGCAGATTGAACAGCTTGCCCGCCTGGTGGATGAACTGGGGATTGATGTTTTTGCGTTTGGCATCACAGCGGACTTCCGCACGCGGCTCTTCCCGGGTGCGGCGCGGCTCATTGAACTCGCAGACAAAGTAGAAGTGCTACAGGTGCAAAGTCTGTGCTGGTGTGGTTCTCGCGCCACTCACAACGCCCGCACCATCGACGGTGTGATGGTGACCCAGGGCGAGCAAGTGGTGGTGGGAGACACTGCGGAGGGTGGTGTGGTGGCGTACGAGGTGCTGTGCCGCAGGCACCACATGCGACGTATGACCGCGGCATCGGCGCGCGCTACGGCGTTGAGTGCGGAAGTGTTGCCGCTGGGGATGACACCTTCCGATCTCGAAGCGTGCGCCATCCCTGAGACGATTCGGGAAAAGCTTCTCAAGGCGAACGCTTGAGCCCCACGAGCGAGGTAGGTGGCTACTCGGTCCCGTGAGTTTTGGCACCAAAGACAATCTCGTCCCAACTGGGTACCGAGGCACGTCCCTTGCGAGGCTTGCGCTCACCGCTTGCGGGCGTGGGAGGAGCAACGCCCGAACCGGCAGGATGGCCGGCGCGTGATGCTTCCACGGAAGGCACAGGCTGAGGTTCCGTTGCTGGAGGCCCACCAAAGCCCACTGGTGCGGTCCGGGAGTGGCCTGCCGGGCCAAAGCCCTCAAAGGCGTCGTCCTCATCCTCTTCCACGTCCAGGTCCGTCGCCACATGCTCTCGAGTGCCGCGCAACCCATTGAGCTCGTCAAGGAGCGCCTCGGTAGGTGATACCTGGTCAACGGCGGGCATGGGGATCGCTGCCGATGGTGGTGCACCGTCAGACATGACGCGGTCCACCGTCGGAACTTGCGGTGCAGTGCGGTGCAAAGGTATGGCGCCGGAATGAGTAGCCCCACCACCTGCACCGGCGTCCACGTCTGGCCTCACAGCCACGAGGTGCCTACGAGGAATGGGCGCGTCGAGCAACTCAGTTTCCGTGAGCCACTGGGCTTCCTCGTCGTCGGCGGTGAGAGAACGCGCGCTGTGGTCGTACGTCCATACCGCCCGGGAAGTGCGCCCGCTCACACGGAAGTCAACCGCCACTCGCCACGGCTCGTCAGGTGCACGCCACGCATCCCACACGAGGCTGTCTGGCTCTGCACCGCGAGCAGCCACGCGGTCCAGCACCAAGTCCTCGAGGACTGGTGAACTGGAATCACGACCGATTCGCGTGGACCGGGCTTGTTCCACCACGTATTCACGCTCCGCAAGCACCGGCGCGGCAAACTTCTCGATGGACGCGAGGGATTCGCCCGACAGTTCAGCAAGCTCGGCCGGAGTAAGACCGGCGCGAAGTCTCTGCTGGATTTCCCGTGGGCTCAGTGTTGAAGGGGACGAGGGTGCCGCGGCTCCTGTGGCGTCCGCACCATCTACTGGGATGCCACGGCGAACCGTACGGCGCAGCTCATCGGTGATAGGCAGAGACAAGCGCGCGCCGTCGGCGGTTTCCACCACCAAGTGATCGCCGCCTTCGCCAAGCCCGATCAACGTGAGCCCCGTCATGAACCCAGGGTGCCATGGTCTGCGCGCTGCCGCTGGTTGGCGCGCGGCGTGGCGCGCGGCGTGTGACAAGGTGTAGCCGTGAACCTCGCGCCTCCTCCCGTTCAAGAACTTCTCGACATCGCCGCAACGTTGGCCAGCGAGACAGCGCATCTCATCATGGAGGGGCGTGCCCAGGCTCACGTGACAAGCACCAAGTCCGCGCTGGTAGACATCGTCACGCAAATGGACGTTGCCGCTGAGCAACACCTCACCACCCGGCTGCAGCAATTGCGTCCCCACGACGGTTTGTTGGGTGAAGAAGGCGCGGATGTCCACAGCGAGTCTGGTGTGACATGGATTGTGGATCCCATTGACGGCACCGTGAACTACCTCTACGGATTGCCGCACTTTGCGGTTTCCATTGCCGCAGTGTGGGGCCCGCCCCGGCCGGGGGAGTGGACTGCATTGGCGGGCGCGGTAGCGGACGGTACTGGCACGTTGTGGACCGCGGGCAAAGGCCTGGGAGCATGGCGCGACGGAGCAGTCTTGAGCCGCACCTCAGGGCCCGACCTCGCGGGCACATTGCTCGCTACCGGCTTCCAGTACATCGCCCAACGGCGGCAAGCCCAGGGGAGCATCGTTGCGCAACTTCTGCCGCGAGTGCGTGACATTCGCAGGCTCGGCGCCTGCAGCGTGGACTTGTGCTTGGTGGCGGCCGGTGACCTAGACGCGTACTACGAGCACGGACTCAACCCCTGGGATTACGCGGCAGGGGCATTGGTGTGTGAAGAGGCAGGCGTGAAAGTCGCTGGAGCACACGGCGAAGCGCCCGATCCGCACTTGCTCATCGCGGCACTTCCGGGCGTCTGGGACGCCTTGCATGAGGCCATCATGGACGCGGGCGGAGACCATCCCTGGGACACGCCGAGCGCTTGAATTCGCGCAAGTGCCATTCATGGTGCAGAATGCACGCGCCACGTAGGGAACAAAACGGCCACCCTGGGCATTGAGTAACCACCTACTAGGGTGAAAAGGAGAGCGCTGGATGGCAACCGACTACGACGCCCCCCGCAAGACCGACGACGAGATCGCCGCAGACTCCATCGAGGAGTTGAAGGCTCGTCGTGCCGACAAGTCGTCGGGTGTGGTGGACGAGGATGAAGCCGACGCTGCTGAAGGCTTTGAACTTCCGGGCGCCGACCTTTCGGGCGAAGAGCTCTCAGTGCGAGTGCTCCCGCCACAGCAAGACGAATTCACGTGCATGTCGTGCTTCTTGGTGCACCACCGCAGCCAGCTCGCGGAGTTCAAGAAGGATCAGCCGATCTGCTCGGAGTGCGCCGCTTAAGGCTCACCATGAGTGACGTTGAGGTGCTCGTCAGCACCACCGACCCCGATGTTCCGATGCCTTCGTACGCGCATCCAGGGGACGCTGGTGCCGACCTCACCACGCGTGAAGCGATCACGCTCGCCCCAGGCCAACGCGCCACGGTACGTACAGGCGTGCAGGTAGCGCTCCCCAACGGCTACGTAGCTCTCGTGCATCCTCGATCAGGTCTCGCTGCCAAGCACGGCGTGAGCATCGTCAACGCACCCGGAACTGTCGATGCCGGTTACCGCGGCGAGATCGCCGTCACGCTCATCAACACCGATGCCACAGAATCGGTGTCGTTCGCGGTGGGGGATCGCATTGCCCAGTTGGTGATCCAAAAAGTCGAGAGAGCCGAGTTCGTGCCGGTAGAGTCGCTTCCCGGTTCGCATCGAGGCCAAGGAGGCTTTGGTTCAACGGGCACCGCTGGAGGGACCCACCATGGCTAAGAACGCCACACCCATTGCTGAAGACGGTTTGGGCGACATCAAACCCGCTGATGGCCCCTGGAGCCTTGCGTCAGCTCCTGCCGATGCGCAGTTCATGGACTTTGGGCCGCTGCAAGTGCCTGCAATTGCCGGACTCAAAGCGCGCGTCGAAATTGATCCCAAATTCCGTGAAGTGGGCGCCGTGTCGGTACTCGTCAACGACTGTGCCGTGCAACTTCAAGTCATGGCCGCGCGTAGTGGCAAGGCCTTGTGGCCCCAGTTGCGGCGGGTGCTGCTCGCCAAGCTCAAGCGCCGGCCCGGCCACCAGCAGGTCATGGAAGGTCGTTTTGGCGCTGAAGTGATCGCGACTTTCACTGTGCGCAACGCTCAAGGAGCAATTGAAGACATCCCCATGCGGTTTGTGGGTATTGACGGTGACAAGTGGATGTTGCGCGCCGTGGTGACGGGGCCCAGTGTGCTGAGCGACGCGACAATTGCCCGCGTGGATGCGTTGTTGAGCAACATCGCAGTGGACCGTGGCACGGATGCCCGGGCAGAAGGCGAAGTCCTCGCCCTCAAGGCCCCGCCTGGCGAACTTGACTACGACGCCTTCCCGGATTCTCCGGTGGACACCGCGGATCTCACGGAGCCCACGGAATGACTTCGCTCGCGGACACGGTGAGTATTGCCGATGCCGCGCCCCGCACAGTGGTGCGGTTATGTGGTCGCATCGCACACACTGTGGTCTCACCCGCTCAGGGGCCCTCTCAACTGGTCGCGCGAATCGACGACGGCACCGGCGTGGTGGACGTTGTGTTCATGGGTCGCCGGTCCATTCCCGGGATCGAACCTGGTCAGCGCATCGCAGTAGAAGGCAGAGTGGTGTTGGGCGACGAGGCACCGCGAATTTACAACCCCAGGTACGAACTGTCATGCCTGCCGTAGAGCGCCCCTCAGGTGCGGCGTCGGCGCTGAGCAGTGACTCCGACTTCAACCTCAACGAAGCCATTGGTGGTTGGCGCGGGCTGCTGGAATCCGTGCTTCCTGGCGTGGCTTTTGTGTCCGCCTTCCTCATGTGGGGAGGCTTCCGCCTGCCGGTGATTGCAGCTGTGACGGTGGTGGTGGTGTTGGTGGCGATCCGGCTCATCCAGCGCACCCCGGTGACGCAGGCTCTCAGTGGCCTCATTGGCGTGGGGCTTGGCGCTTTTTGGGCATGGCGCGTTGGCGATGCCAACGGTTACTTCGTGCCCGGCTTCTGGACCACCGGTGCCTACGCGCTTGCCATGTTGATCTCGATTGTCATCAAGTGGCCGCTCGTGGGTGTGGTGGTGGCCATGGTGCGCGGGTGGGGAAAGCGGTGGCGCGAGGATCCCGCGATTATGCGCCGCATGCAATACGCCACGGCCGTGTACGTCATTTCTCAGGCAATCCGGCTCGCCATCCAATTGCCGTTGTACTTCGCGGGCGCCACGGCTGCGCTGGGCACCGCGCGACTGGCCCTAGGTGCGCCGTACTTTGCGCTTACTCTGTGGGTGATGTGGCTAATGGTCCGGCGCGTAGAACTCGCTCCAGAGCCTCAGGATCAGCCTCCGCCGAAAGAATGAACAGCAGTTCGTCGTGAGCCTCGAGAGTGTCCTCCGGGCTGGGAGCAATGGTCCTGTCGCCACGGATGATGCATGACAGCACGATGTCCGGCGGCCACTGCATTTCCCGTACCAGGGCGCCCACTGACATTGATTCGGTGGGCAGCGTGACCTCCACGATGGAGGCACCGGATTGGCGGAACGAGAACACCTTGACCACGTCGCCTACTGCCACGGCTTCTTCCACCATGGCCGTCATGATGCGAGGTGTAGACACGGCCACGTCCACGCCCCACTGGATGTCGTACATCCACTCATTGCGGGGGTTGTTCACTCGCGCCACGGTGCGCGGCACACCAAATTCAGTCTTGGCCAAGAACGAGATCACGAGGTTGGCCTTGTCGTCTCCGGTGGCAGCCACCACAACGTCCATCTCATTGACGCCTGCTTCGCTCAGCGCGCTCAGTTCACAAGCATCGGCGAGCATCCATTCCGCCTCGGCCACTTGAGCGATACGCATCGCGCCTGGGTTGTTGTCAATGAGCAACACCTCGTGGCCGTGCTCAAGCAAGTCACGGGCAATGGAGCGGCCCACAGAACCAGCGCCTGCGATCAAGACCTTCATGACGCATCCTTAGGGGCTCGGCTCAATGCCTTCTCGGCAACACGCTCGTTTCCTTCAGTGAGGACCACGTAGACGTCGTCGTCCGCTTGGACCAAGGCGTCCCCATCGGGCAACACGGCCTCCCCAAAACGCAAGACGTACGCGACCCGGGCTGCTGAGGCCTTTTCCAAGGCGCTGTAACGCTTACCCACCCAGGCATCGTGGAATGGAAGGCGGCGGATGCGCACCCGGGCATCCGTGTCCACGTACACCTCGTCTGATCCGCCTGGAAGCAGCCTGGTGACAATCTGCGAGGCGGTCCACGGGACCGGTGCGACAGTGGGGATTCCTAGCCTGCGATAGACCTCCGCGCGCCCGGAGTCAGCGATGCGAGCCACCACGTTCTCCACGCCATAGGTCTCGCGCACCACACGCGCCGCAAGGATGTTTGAGTTGTCACCGTCGGAGACGGCCGCAAAACCGTAAGCCTCTTCCACACCCGCCGCTACAAGGGTGTCCCTGTCGAACCCCACGCCCGTGATCTTCTGACCCTTGAAGTCAGAGGGCAGGCGCCGGAAGGCGTCGGCGCGCACGTCAATGACGGAAACGCTATGGCCACGGGACTCAAACTCCCCAGCGAGAGTGGCGCCCGTACGGCCACATCCCATAATCACCACATGCACAATGCCCCACCGTATACCCCGTGTGCCTAGGATGGTGAGACGTGCGGCGGTTTGCGGAGCGTCTTAAGCGAATGGTGTTCGGATCGCCGGTGGCGGCCGACTCGGCGAGGCCTGAGACCTTGCGCACCCGTCTAGCGCTTGCTGTTTTTGGAGCAAGCATCCTGAGCGCCGTGGTCTACGGGCCCGACGCCATGATCGACGCCTTGCGGTTGGGTGCACAGCAACGCGCGGTACCTGCCATGGCAGCAGGCGTGGTGCTCATCATGGTGCTCCTTGGCGCCGCCTACGCCTCCCAAGTGCGTGCGTTCCCCAACGAGCGTGGTGACTATGGCTTGGTGCGAGACCGCGTAGGGCGCAATGCGGGCGTGGTTATTGGCGCGTCGCTGCTGGTGGATTACCTCTTCACGGTGGCGGTGTCAGTCGCCGCGCTCACCGAAGTAGTGACGTTCATGGTTCCAGAACTGCTGCCGTGGGCGCGCGCTGTGGCGTTAGGGGTGCTGGCTGTCATGACGCTAGCCAGTTTGCGCGGGATTCGAGACCGCGTGCGGGTGCTCGTCACCGTGTGGAACGGGTTCCTGGTTGTCATCGCTGGCGTAGCCATCTTGGGCGCAGCGCGTTACGGCGAAACCACGGTCACCCGTCCTGCCGCGCCGGGCCCCGAAACGTGGTCACTCTTGGTCGCCTATGCGGGTGCCGTTGCTTCTGGAGCGGTGATGGTGACGGGCATTGAACACCTCGCCTCGTCCGGGCCCCACCACGCCGAGCCTCGCGGCAAGCGTGCCTCTCGCACCCTGCTCATCGCGGTAGGTGCGAGCGCCGCGGCCTTCTTTGCGGTGTCCATCCTCGCGTGGAGCTACGGATTCAGCGGTTGGGCCAACGGTCCCATGGTGCTGCAAGTGGCTGAGGCTGTTGTCAGGGACAAGGTGTGGCTGTGGGTAGTGGCCGCCGCGGCGGTGGCAATCCTCTATGCCGCGGCATCGGCGGTATTCCGCCGTTTCTCGCGCATCACGTCACTGCTCGCGAGCGACAGTTACTTGCCGCGTCAATTGGCAATGCGTAACGACAGGCTCGTGCTGCGGGGCGGCATTCTGATTGTGGCCGTGCTCTCGGGAGTCGTGCTCATCGCGTCCGCGGCTGACATTGAGCAATTGGTGCACATGTACATCGTCGGAGTCTTCACGTCGATCGTGTTGAGCCAGCTCGCCATGGTGCGTTGGGTGAGCAATCGTCTAGCCCTCGCTACTCTCCGCAAAGATGTCGCTGGCCTTCACGCGCGACGTGCACTCCACGTGGCGGCAGGCATTGCTGCAGCGGCGGTATTGCTCATCACGGCGGTGTTCAACTTTGCGAACGGTGCGTGGATTGCCATTGCGCTCATCGTGATCATGGTGGGGCTCATGCACGCCATTTCGCGTCACTACGCGCGCGTGAGGGCGGACCTTGCTGTCCCCGACGACGGCAAAGCCACTGCGCTGCCCTCGGCAACGCACGGTGTGGTGTTGGTTGCTCAACTGCACCGGCCAGCTCTGCGTGCGCTGGCGTACGCCAAAGCCGCGCGGCATTCCACGCTCAAGGCAGTGTCCGTTCAAGTGGACAGGGGAGCGACTCAGGCCCTGGAGAAGCGGTGGACCCAACTTGATGTGGGCGTACCACTGGTCATCATCGACTCTCCGTACCGCGACCTTGTGGGACCCATGCTTGAGTACGTGAAAAGTATGCACCGTGCCTCTCCGCGGGATGCCGTGGTGGTGTACGTCCCCGAGTACATCGTGGGCAAGTGGTGGGAGCAATTGCTTCACAACCGCAACACCGCCAGGCTGCGCGCCCAATTGCTACAAGTGCCAAACGTGGTGGTCGCCGCGGTGCCGTGGAAATTGGAGTCTGCCCGCGAGACGGTGATGGAACCTGCGGGGGAGAGTCAACCGCCCGCGATCCGTACTTCTGGTCGCTAGGGGAGTCGTACAAGCATGAGTGAGCACTCTCGAGTGAGGTTGACCATTGGCAATGTCGCCCACGGTGGACACTGTGTGGCCCGTCATGAGGGACGCGCGGTCTTTGTACGCCACACCCTGCCAGGCGAGATTGTGGATGCCGTCATTACCGAGGGCGGCGACGATGCTCGCTTTTGGAGGGCCGATGCCGTCTCCGTGGTTGAGGCATCGCCTCACCGTGTGGAGTCCGTATGGCCTCAAGCGGGGCCGGGCGGTGTAGGAGGCGGCGAGTTGGCGCATGTCTCCCTGCCTGCCCAACGCCAGTGGAAGATGCAGGTCCTTACTGAGGCTTTCGCGCGGTTCGCCAACCAAGAATTCCCAGGCTCTGTGAGCCCTGCGCCCAGCGATGACGATGCCGGCGGATTGGGATATCGCACGCGCGTGACTGCAGTGGCTGGCGATACCGGGCGCGCGGCTATGCACAAGCACCGCTCGTGGGATGCCCTGGAGTTGGAGGCCATGCCGCTGGCCACGAGCGCCGTGGAGCGCGTGCTTCTTGGCACCCGCCTGGAGCCGGGCACCCGTTTCACTGTTGCGGCCTCATCACACGGCGAAGTGGCCGTTGCGGTGGACGGCCAGCCGGGCACCCATCTCACCGAGACGGTGCACACGCCCGGGGGCGCCGTGGAGTATCGAGTACGCGCCGGCGGCTTCTGGCAGGTACACACTCAAGCACCTCAGGTGTTGGTGAATGCGGTACTTGGCCACCTCGAAGGCGCCCAGCGCGTGCTCGACTTGTATGCAGGCGCAGGGCTCTTTGGTGCGGCCATCGCCGCTCAAGGTCTTGACGTCACACTCGTGGAGTTTGATCGCCGGGCTGCCAAGGACGCCCAACACAACGTGCGCGCTTGGCGCACTGCACGCGTAATACCGGGAGACGTGCGGCGCGCCTTGGCATCGGGCGAACTGAAGGGCTTTGACACCGTTGTACTCGACCCGCCGCGCTCAGGCGCGGGTGCTAAGACTCTCGACGCCCTCACCGCGCTCTCGCCACGCACCGTGGTCTACGTCGCGTGCGACCCTGTGGCGCTCGCGCGCGATGTCGCTCTGCTCCGTGAGCGAGGGTACGGCCTTGACGCGGCAGACGCCTATGACGTATTCCCCATGACTCACCACGTGGAGGCTGTGGCGGTGTTCCGTAAGGATTGACGTGGCGCGAACACCCCCGAAACCGGGCGTGATACTGGCCGATAGAATGGACTCCTAGCCACAAGGAGACACATTGAGCAAGAACACGCTGGGTGCACAAGCAACGCTCACGGTTGGCGAGGCCAACTACGAGATCTTCCGCCTCAAGGCCGTCCCGGGGCTCGAGAAGTTGCCGTACTCGCTCAAGGTTCTTGCTGAGGCATTGCTTCGCACGGAGGACGGCGCCAACATCACAGCCGACCACGTGCGCGCCCTTGCACAGTGGGACCCGGCTGCCGAGCCCGACACCGAAATCCAGTTCACTCCTGCCCGTGTAGTGATGCAGGACTTCACGGGCGTGCCATGCGTAGTCGACCTCGCCACCATGCGTGAGGCCGTGGCAGACCTCGGTGGCGATCCTTCCGTCATCAATCCGCTTGCTCCTGCGGAGTTGGTGATTGACCACTCCGTGGTGATTGATGTGTTCGGGCGCAGGGACGCCCTGGAGTTGAACACGGGGCTCGAGTACGAGCGCAACCGTGAGCGATACCAGTTCTTGCGTTGGGGTCAAACGGCCTTCGACAACTTCAAGGTGGTGCCGCCGGGCACCGGCATCGTGCACCAAGTGAACCTTGAGTACTTGGCCCGCGCCGTCATGACCAAGACGGTTGGCTCCGTGACCCAGGCGTATCCCGATTCGTGCGTAGGTACCGACTCCCACACCACCATGATCAATGGCTTGGGCGTGCTGGGTTGGGGAGTGGGCGGCATCGAGGCGGAGGCCGCCATGCTCGGCCAGCCCGTTTCGATGCTCATTCCGCGCGTGGTGGGATTCAAGCTCACCGGCGCTATTCCTGCCGGTGCTACTGCCACGGACGTGGTGCTCACCATCACTGAAATGCTCCGCAAGCACGGGGTAGTGGGCAAGTTTGTGGAGTTCTACGGCGACGGCGTGGGAGCGGTGCCACTCGCTAACCGCGCCACCATTGGCAACATGAGCCCAGAGTTTGGCTCCACGGCGGCAATCTTCCCGGTAGACGATGTCACTCTCGAGTACTTGCGTCTTACCGGCCGTGACGCTCACCAAGTGGCGTTGGTGGAGGCGTACTGCAAGGAACAGGGCTTGTGGCACGACCCCTCGGCCGCTGACTACGTCGAGCCGGCGTTCTCCGAATATCTCGAACTTGACCTCTCGACCGTGGTGCCCTCCATCGCCGGGCCAAAGCGCCCTCAAGACCGCATTGAGCTCACCGCGGCTAAGACTGCGTTCTCGCACTCCATTCGGGACTACGTCAACGGCCACGACGAGGAAGACCTTGTAGGCATGGACGAAGCCGTGGACCAAACGTTCCCGGCATCGGACCCTGTCGCGGGCAAAGCCACCTCAGAAGTGTCGCCCCCACCGGAAGAGGCAGGTGAGGGATCTCTCCTCAAGCGCCCACACCGCCACGTGCCTGTCACGCTTGCGGACGGCACCCAGACGAGCCTTGACCATGGGCGCGTGGTGATCGCCTCAATCACCTCGTGCACCAACACCTCCAACCCCTCCGTGATGCTTGCTGCTGCTCTTGTAGCCCGTAACGCGCACCGCAAGGGACTCACCACCAAGCCGTGGGTCAAGACGTCCATGGCTCCAGGCTCGCAAGTGGTGACCGACTACTATGAGAAGGCGGGCTTGTGGCCCGACCTCGAGGCGCTTGGCTTCCACTTGGTGGGCTACGGCTGCACCACGTGTATTGGCAACTCCGGGCCATTGCCCGCCGAGGTCTCTGAAGCCGTCAACACGCACGACCTCGCCGTGGTCTCCGTGCTTTCCGGTAACCGCAACTTTGAGGGCCGCATCAACCCCGACGTGAAGATGAACTACCTCGCCTCGCCGCCGCTCGTGATCGCATACGCGCTTGCGGGCACCATGGACTTTGACTTCGACAAGGAACCACTGGGTCAGGACGCCGAGGGCGCGGATGTGTACTTGCGCGACATTTGGCCCAGCCCGGACGAGGTCGAATCCATCGTGGCATCGTCCATCTCTCAAGAAATGTTCGAATCCAGCTACGCCGATGTGTTTGCTGGTGACGAGAGGTGGCAAACGCTTCCTACACCCGAAGGTGCCACGTTTGCGTGGGATGCGGACTCAACCTACGTGCGCAAACCTCCGTACTTTGAAGGCATGTCGCTGACGCCGGAGCCGGTGCAGGACATCGCAGGGGCACGCGTGCTTGCCGTCTTGGGAGACTCGGTCACCACGGACCACATCTCACCTGCAGGTTCCATCAAGGTGGACAGCCCGGCGGGCAAGTATCTTGCCGAGCACGGCGTGGACCGCAAAGACTTCAACTCGTACGGCTCGCGCCGTGGCAACCATGAAGTCATGATCCGTGGCACCTTTGCCAACATCCGCCTCAAGAACCTGTTGCTTGCCGATGCCAGCGGCAATGTGGTGGAGGGCGGATTCACTAAGGACTTCCTCACAGGGGAGACCACCACCATCTTTGAAGCGTCCGAGGCTTACGCTGCGGCGGGCGTGCCGTTGGTGATCCTCGCAGGCAAGGAGTACGGCTCCGGCTCGTCGCGCGACTGGGCCGCTAAGGGCACCAGCCTGCTGGGCGTTCGTGCCGTCATCGCAGAGAGCTTTGAGCGCATTCACCGCTCTAACCTCATTGGCATGGGAGTGGTGCCGTTGCAGTTCCCGGAGGGACACAACGCACAGTCCCTGGGCTTGGACGGTACAGAGACGTTCGACATCCCGGGCCTCGCGGCGTTCAGTGAAGGCCACCACCCCAAGACCCTCACTGTCAACGCCACCAAAGCCGACGGTTCCGTGACCACCTTCGAGGCTCCTGTACGGATCGACACTCCAGGGGAAGCTGATTACTTCCGCAACGGTGGCATCCTCCAGTACGTTCTCCGTTCACTGGTTTCGTAACGGTTCTCGCGGCTACTACAAGCGAGCCGTACAGTGGTGAAAGTTCTCGGAAGGAGCAAGGGTGCTTGAGGACGTGCACGGCCCGCAGGATCTACGCGGGCTCGACGCTACGCAGCTAACTGCCCTTGCAGCGGAGATCCGGCACACCTTGGTGCAATCCGTCTCCAAGACAGGCGGCCATCTGGGACCCAATCTGGGCGTGGTGGAACTCACCATGGCCATTCACCGCGTTTTCGATTCGCCGTACGACCCCATCGTGTTCGACACGGGCCACCAGTCTTACGTCCACAAGTTGCTGACTGGCCGTAAAGATTTCAGCACTCTACGCTCCCGTGGCGGGGTCTCGGGCTATCCGAGCCGCGCTGAAAGCGAGCACGACATCGTCGAGAACTCGCACGCTTCCACCGCGCTTTCGTGGGCGGCAGGCATTGCACGGGCGCACGCCCTTCGAGGCGAAACGGATCGCACCACCGTGGCGGTCATTGGAGACGGTGCACTCACAGGCGGCATGGCATGGGAGGCGTTGAACTCCATAGCGGATTGCGATGACCGCGTGGTTGTCATCGTCAATGACAACGGCCGCTCGTATGCGCCTACCACCGGTGGGCTCGCGCGCAGGTTGGACGGCATTCGCACGTCTCGCGCGTATGAGGACTTCCTGACGTGGGGCAGGCGCACGTTCCACGGCAAGGGACCTGTGCGCGATTTCACGTACAACACGGTGGTGCACGGAAAGCGCGCCATCAAAGGCCTCATTGGCCCTCAAGGCATGTTCGAGGACCTCGGCATCAAATACATGGGCCCAGTGGACGGTCATGACTTGAGCCAAGTGGAAGCCGCTCTGAAGCACGCTAAAGCGTTCGGTGCGCCGGTCATCGTCCATGTGATCACTGAAAAGGGCCGAGGCTACACCCCGGCGGAGCAGGATGTTGCGGACCGATTCCACGCGGTGGGCAAGATTCACCCAGAGACGGGCCTACCCATTCAGCCTTCACGGTTTGGGTGGACATCAGTCTTCGCCGACGAAATGCTCGCCGTGGGTGCGGAACGCGAGGATGTGGTGGCCATCACCGCAGCCATGCTCGCCCCAGTGGGTCTACAGCCTTTTGCCGATGCCTACCCACGCCGCGTCATCGACGTGGGTATCGCGGAGCAGCACGCCGTGACGAGTGCCGCCGGCATGGCGTTTGCGGGACTTCACCCCGTAATCGCCGTATACGCGACGTTCCTCAACCGCGCATTCGATCAGGTGCTCATGGATGTGGCACTGCACCGTGCGGGTGTGACCTTCATGTTGGACAGGGCGGGCATCACCGGTGACGACGGTGCTAGCCACAATGGCATGTGGGACATGGCGCTCTTGCGGCACGTTCCAGGCTTGCGACTGGCTGCTCCACGAGACGAGCCCACCTTGCGCAAGGCGTTCAGGGAAGCTCTCGACGTCAACGACGCGCCCACAGTGGTCCGGTACCCCAAGGGCCCAGTCACGGAGCCCCTGCCCGCTGTGCGTACGGTGGGCGACATCGATTTCCTCACCGAAAACGGGTCTCGACCGCGCATTGTGGTGTTTGGCTTGGGTTCCATGGCGGCGACCGCTGTGGAGGTTGCCGGCAAGCTCGCCGCTGAGGGAGCGGATGTGGCAGCCGCCTCGGCCACGTGGGTTCATCCCGTGCCGCACAGCATGGTCGATGCCTTGGGCGAGGCTGAACTTGTGGTCACCGTTGAGGACGGGCTGACCGACGCAGGCATCGGCGAGGAATGGGCAGAGTTCGCGCGCGCAGCCGGGCACCCGGCGCGGTGGCTGCACTACGGCGTGCCGCGGGAGTTCCTCGATCACGCAAGTCGCGCCCAAGTCATTGAGCAAATTGGCTTGGATGCTGGTGTGATTGCGGACTCCACACTCACTGCGATGCGTCGGTCGCCTCAGTAACTTTTGCTTGCGCGAAGGCTTGGGCGAGGGGTTGCGCCAAGAGGTCCACTTGCCAGGCGCGCGCACCTCTTCCAGTCAAGAAGGTGCGCACCCACGCCTCACCGTCGCCCGTGTACTCCCAGCACGCCCTGCGTAGCGCGTCGGGCTGAAGAAGGTTCTCCGCAGGGATCTCGAGCGAAGTGGACATGTTCGCAACCACCGCGCGCGCCGCATCGAGCCGTGCGGCTGCCTCCGGTCGCTTCTCTTTCCACATGCGTGGCTGGGGTGGTCCGTCACCTGGCGCGGCCCTGCGGGCAGGGAGTTCCGATTCGGGCAATGCCATGGCTTCTTGAATCGCTGGGAACCACCGGGGTGCGGCACGTTTGGTGCCACGGGAGGACCACTCACGCACCTCCATCAACGCGTTGAGTGAGGTGGGCTTGGCCAACGCGGCTGAAGAGATGGCGGCATCCCGCAACACCCGGCCCGGAGACATATCCCGGCGCCGGGCTTCCTTGTCACGGGCTTCCCACAGTGAGCGCACAATGGCGAGGGACCGGGCATCCCGCAACACGTGTGAACCCGAGACTCGCCGCCATGGCTCCACCTTCGCCTCCGCGGGCGGAGTGAGACGCACCGCTTCAAACTCTTGTAAGGCCCAGTCGAGTTTGCCCGCATCCCGCAACTGGGTCTCCAGGCCGTGGCGCACTTCGATGAGTTTCTCCACATCAAGCGCGGCGTACACCAGCCATTCATGAGGCAAGGGACGCACTGACCAGTCCTGAGCGGAGTGCTCTTTGGCCAAGGCAAGGCCGAGTTCGCGCTCCACTACAGCCGCCAGGCCCACCTTGGGCCAACCGAGCAAGCGTGCGGCAAGTTCGGTGTCAAAGATGCGTTGCGGGAGGATCCCGAGTTCACGCATGCCTGGCAAGTCTTGACTTGCGGCGTGGAAGACGTACTCAGCATCCCCAATCGCCTCATTGAGCGCCGAAAGATCCGGCAGTGCGGCAGTGTCAATGAGCGCTATACCTGCGCCCTCACGCTTGAACTGAGCCACATAGGTGGCTTGGCCATACCGGAAGCCCGATGCTCGCTCGGCGTCGGCGGCCACAGGCCCGGTTGCTGCAGCAAAAGCTTCCACCACTCGCGCTAGAGCCTCAGGGGTGTCCACCAAGTCAGGCACGCCGTCTTGAGGCACGAGCAGGGGCGTGGCGGTACTTTCTTCGGCTACATCCTGCGCGTGCGGCGGGGGAGCCTCGGGGGGTGTTTCCGTCATGCTCTCCCTCCGGGGAGCACTGCCACTCCCTCCGGCACGGGGGGGATGCCCGCGCACAAGGCCAACAGTTCCGTCCACGCCACGATATGCGGTCCCACGTCCGAGGACTCAGGGGTCCACGACACGCGCATCTCCACGCTGACATCGTCTTCGCGGCTTGAAAGCTGACCAAAACTCCGGTTCACGACTTTGGTGACGGTGCCGCCGAGTCCGTGGTGGGGAAGATTGTGCAAGGCGTCGGCGATCCATGACCAGGCGGCATCTGCCCACATGTCATCTGCGCCAATCTCCGGCTCTACCGCAGCTTTCACTAAAGCGATGATGCGAAGGTCACCTTCCCAAGCGTCGTTCCCACCCGGCTCATGAAGTAAGACGAACCGCCCCGTGGTGTCTAACTCCTCAGGAAGCACTGTGCCATTGATCGCAGCCGCGAACGACGCAATGCGCGCAGGCGCAGGTGTCTCAACGAGGCGTACGTCCGCGCGCGTGGAGGCGCTACCCAGTGACGCGAGGGCGTCACGGAACACCGCGGGTGCCTCGACCACACTCATACGTGGAGCCTAAGCGTGGGGTGCCGCGACTGGTGGGTGCCACGCGGGCGCCCCGTCAGTCCACGCGTCTGGTGAAGTGGCTCTCTGCCCTAGTCTTGTGCCGTACCCCCTTCAGGAAATCAAGGATGTGACATGGCGCTCGCGCAGATCGGCGTAACAGGACTGGCGGTAATGGGCCGCAACCTGGCACGTAACTTTGCCCGTAACGGATACACGGTGGCGGTGCATAACCGCAGCCCGGAAAAGATGCACTCCCTCATAGAGGACCACGGCGACGAAGGCACCTTCATTGGTTCCGAGTCGCTTGAGGACTTTGTGGCTTCGTTGGAAACGCCTCGCAAGGTAGTCATCATGGTGCAAGCTGGCGGGCCCACGGACGCCGTGATCGACGCGCTCATTCCGCTACTGGACAAGGGCGACATCATCGTTGACGCTGGCAATGCCTTATTCACCGACACGCGCAGGCGTGAAGCGGCACTGGCGGCCCAAGGTTTGCACTTTGTCGGCTCCGGCGTATCCGGCGGCGAAGAAGGTGCCCTTCTGGGCCCATCCATCATGCCTGGTGGTCCCGCCGAGTCATACGTGACCCTTGGCCCCATCCTGGAGAAGATCTCCGCAAAAGTGGATGGCGTGCCTTGTTGCACGCATGTGGGTCCCGATGGCGCTGGCCACTTCGTCAAGATGGTGCACAACGGCATCGAGTACGCGGACATGCAGCTCATTGGCGAGGCTTATGACTTAATGCGTACGGGCCTTGGCATGGAGCCCGCAGACCTCGCGGGAGTGTTCGCCCGTTGGAACGAAGGCGACCTCGAAAGCTTCCTCATCGAGATCACCGCTGAAGTGTTGGCGCAGACCGACGCCAAGACCGGCAAGGCGCTCGTTGACGTGATCGTGGATGAGGCGGGCCAAAAGGGCACGGGCCGCTGGACGGTGCAGAACGCATTGGAGCTTGGGGTGCCCGTGACGGGCATTGCCGAAGCTACCTTTGCGCGAGCCATCTCATCGCACCGTAGCCAGCGCGAGGCCGCACGCAAAGTGCTCGCCTCGGGCGCTCAACCGCTCGACATTGCCGTACCGGAAGCCTTTATCGAGGACGTGCGCCTGGCGCTCTACGCCTCCAAGGTGGTGGCCTACGCTCAAGGCTTTGACCAGATTCAGGCCGCATCAGATGAATACAACTGGGGCATCGACAAGGGAGCCATGGCGCGCATTTGGCGTGGGGGCTGCATCATTCGTGCCCGCTTCCTGAACCGCATCACCGAGGCTTACGAGCGTGAGGCGACTTTGCCCAGCTTGCTCGTTGACCCCTACTTCGCTGGGGAACTCGCCAAGGGCGTGGCGGCATGGCGGCGAGTCGTGTCGCAAGCGGCTCTTGCAGGTATCCCGGTACCCGCGTTCGCCTCGTCGCTCGCGTACTACGACTCGCTGCGTGCGGAGCGTCTGCCTGCCGCGCTGATTCAAGGTCAACGCGACTTCTTTGGCGCGCACACCTACAAGCGGGTGGACTCCGAGGGCACCTTCCACACCTTGTGGTCAGGTGACCACTCGGAGGTTGAGGCTTAACCGTGAGCGCTCCCGCCACGCCCGCCGCGGCTGTCACGGCGGCGTTGGCGGAGCTTACGGGCACCGCTCCCGAGGATTGGTTCCTGGTTTTCAAGGCCAGGTACGGCATGCAGGTGGTTTTCACCGCACTCGCCGATGCCACAGGGCCTGGGCAGGTAGCAACCCAGGTATTCACGTGCGCTACAGCCGTGGACCCCATTGTGGTGAGCGGATTGACTCCTCGTTACGCCGAGGTGAGCGCAGCCACGGTTGCCCTTGACCCGGAGCGCCTTGAACTCCGTCAAGGAGACCGCGCGGTGGTGGCCCAACACACGTTTGGCATCGTCGATTCTGAGCGAACGGCTCAACTCCGCGACCTCGCGCACGGAGAGGGTGCACTTCTCATTGAAGACAGTGCCCACTGTGTGGGCAGGATGGCGCGGGATTCGCAAGGCGCTCCGCTTGCGGATGTCTCAATCCACTCGTTTGGTGTGGAAAAGGTGTTGCCCACACGCTTTGGCGGAGCGGTGTGGGTCAACCCTGCGATGCGGGACCAGCTAGTGCGCGCACGGATCACGGAAGCCCTGCACGCGCTCCCCGTGGTGGGTGCCAAGCTCGACAGGGCTGCACGCAGGTATGTGCCATACATGCGCTTGTTGCGCCGATTGCCTGCGAGTGTGGGCAACCCGTTGCGGCAGGCCTTGACTCGCTCAGGGCGATTTGAGCCCGCGATTGCGCCGAGTGAATTGGAGGGCGGTTTGCCCCACCAACCAGCGCGGCCTTCTCCCTGGATGGTGGAGGCGATGGCTTTGGCGTTGCGCGAGCTGGACAGCGTTCACGAGCGTCGCAGCGCCGCTGTGGAGGTCTACCGTGAGGCACTTGCGGGACGCGTGGACATTCCTAGCGCCCTCACCTCAGCTCAGCCTCTCGTACGTTTTCCGTTCTTTGCGGCCGATGCCGCTACAGCCAAGCGCGTGTTCGAGGCACTGGCTAGCGCCGGGTTGCGACCGGGCCGCTGGTACCGGCCCGCACTCTTTCCCGGGGTGCCGGATCCACAGGTTTACCACTACACGCCGGGTGACGGCTCAGTAGCCATTACCGAGGACTTGATTGAGCGCGTGGTCAATCTGCCCACGGATGTAGACGAAGCAACCGCACAACGCATCGTCGATGTGGTGCTCACTGACCTTGACCGGGCCGCACCTTCGCGAACTTGATGTAGTCCAGGGTGTGGCGCACATCGATACGCCACACGTTGATGCGCCGCTTGAGCGACGAGTCACCCTCGTACTTGAGCGTGTGTGTGATGCCGTGCCCGCGCGCTCGCTTGAGATGGGCCCGTACGCTGCGCGGGGCGAACCACCGCACCACGGGGTATGGCGCATTGACCCACAGGCGTGTCGCGGTGGGTAGTTGCTCGTCAAGGGGGGCGGCGTTCACTAAGTCCTCGACGTAGCATCGGGCAAAGTTGGCACCGGCTGCCATGACGTAATGACTGGCGGCTCCTTGCCGCAAGTTCACTTCGAGGAGCTTGCTTTCGCCGGTAGCGACGTCATACATGACGTCAAAGTTGGCTGGCCCCACGTAACCGAGTGAGTCGAGGAACGTGCGAATGGAGGCGGTGAGAGCATCGTCGCTGATAGAGACCACCGCGTTGTAGTTGCCCACCATCTTGGGGTTGTATTCGCTGAGCACTATCTGGCCCGCGCTGAGGAGTTTCATGCGGCCCGAACGGTCCGAGTAGGTATTCACCACCCGCATGACAGATTCGTCGCCCTTGAGATACTCCTGGACCACCAGGAGGTCGTCGTAACCGGCGTTGTAGATGCGGTGGGCGGTCTCGCGCAACTCCAGCGCGTCGCCCACAATGAAGACTTTCTTCTTGCCTTCGAAGGCCATCTGCGCATAGGTGTCGGTGTTAGACGGTTTGAGCACCACGGGGTAAGCGAAGGGCAAGTCCTCGCCCCAGGCATCGTCCTGTAGCTCAGCGTTGCTCAATTCCACAGTCCGCGGGTGTGGAACGCCCAACCGAGCGCAAGTGCGGTAGAAATCGGTCTTGTTCATCAATTGCGCTGCGGTGGTCGCATCGATCATGGGAATCGCGAACAACGGCTCCAACTCCGTGCGATGAGCGAGCACCACTCCCGTGTAGTACTCGATGTTGGCGAGCAGGATCAGGGTGCGACCAGGAAACTCCTGGGCCACTTCCTTGAGCACTCGCACTACTGCCTCAGGCTGATCAAAGTCGGGGTAGCAGCGCACTCCGACAATTGCCGATGCTGCAGTCTCCCGTAGCGGGTAGCGCCCCAGTGCGAGCGAGCGCACGCCATAGGTCTCGTGGAAGGTCCTGGCGATGCTGTACGTGTTGAGGCTGGTACCGAGGAGAATCGGCACAAACTCAGCATTGCCGTACGTCATGGTGAACGTTCCTTTGGGTAGGGCGGGGGCGGGAGTCACGCAGTCGCCATCTTATGGGGGTGCCTGGCGTCACAGGTCGCCACACCGACTAGCCTGAGAACTGTGACTTTGCCTGAGGTTGGCGTGATTGGTGGGTTGGGACCCGCGGCAACGGTGGACTTCATGGCGCGGGTTCTTGCCGCGACCGACGCCCGCACCGATCAAGAGCACGCCAATTTGGTGGTGCTGCAACACTCCTCGGTACCGGACCGGACGGCTTTCATCACCGGCGCTTCTCCCCACGACCCCACTGAGGACTTGGTGGCCGACGCACGCCGACTCGAGGCATTGGGCGTCACGGCGATCGTCATGCCATGTAACACTGCCACGGCGTTCGTAGATGCCATGCGAGCGGCGGTGCAGGTGCCGATAGTGGACATCGTGGATGTTGCTGTGGAAGATGCGGCGCAACGCGGATGGAAACGCATCTGCGTGCTGGCCACCGACGGCACGCGAACTGCCCGCACCTACGACAGGGCAGCGGACGCTCACGGAGTGGACGTCAGTTATCCCTCGCGTGAAGCGCAGGGGACGCTCAACGCACTGATTTATGACTTTGTGAAGGCAGGGGTGGCGGCACCCGAAGGCATGCTCGAGCGAGTCATTGAGGAGTGTCTGGTCGATGGTGCCGACGGCGTGGTTCTGGGGTGCACCGAGTTGTCAGTAGCGGCGGCACAGCTCACTCACGGCAGAGTGCTCGATGCCCTCGACTCACTGGCACGACGCACAGTGGTGGCCGCTGGCGCCGCAGTGCGTGCCTAGACGCTCCACCGTTCCATCACAAAGCCCCCGCCTTCAAGCCGGTGTCGCAACGACATCTCGGGCGGCACCGGCGGCATGAGCGGACTGTGCTCACCGCCGTCGTGTGGAGAGTGTGTGAGGCAATACTCATGCACCACGCCTCGCGCAAGCATCAATTGCGCTAACGCCGGACCCCCTTCACACAGCACGGCTTTGAGTCCCTGATACGCGAGGCCCTCCACCACATACTGCGGATCGAGGCTGGATTCTCCCGCCGTGATCACCCGGCTATGCCAAGGGCCCTGGGCCGCGCGCGTAACGGGGGAGTCCGAGGTGGTGATGATCCACGTGCGCTCGGGATCGAGTCCGGCGGGGATGTCTCCGCTGTAGGTGACGATCGCCAAGTCGGGGGCGCCGGGCATTCCCGCGTTCTCTCGGGCATCGGCTAAAGCGCCAGGAAGCCGGATGTCCGTGTATTTCTCGCTGCGAGCGGTGCTAGCGCCCACTAGTACGACATCAGCAACCGAGCGCAGGGTGCGCAAGATGCGCAAGTCTTCCGGGCCGTTGAGGGAGCGCGAGGAGCCATCCGGTCCGCTTGCCTTGCCATCATGTGAGGCGATCATCCCCAGTCGCACCACTCCAGGCGGGTGCGCGTACAGGTGGCGCAGTTTGGACTCTCCTGAGTCACCGGGAAGGGTGGACCGGTCTGGCAACGTCATGTGCAACACGACCTCCGCCATCACGCCTCCTTCCCGTACGCCAAGCGCACGCTCACCTTCCCATGAATCGGTGGGCCTCAGCACGAAACTAGGCTGTGCGCATGACTCAACTCGTGGGCCGTCGTCCCATTGTCGCGCCCCACGAGCTCATTAGCGCGCTCGTGCCACCGCCGCATTTTGCAGACGTCCGCTTCGACACCTACGAGCCGGATCTCGACTTCCCCAGCCAACAGCAGGCATTGCGCGCGACGCAGGAGTTTGTGGCGGGCCTTGGTGGGCGTACGGGTCTCAAGCGCGCCTCATCGTCCTCGGCGGGCCGTGGCGTGTACCTTGACGGCGGCTTTGGTGTGGGTAAGACCCACCTCTTAGCGTCGATGGCGCATGCGGTGGGCGCTCAAGCCGCGTTTGGCACATTCGTGGAGTACACCCACCTTGTAGGAGCGCTGGGTTTCCAGACGGCGCGCGCCGCGCTCCAAGAGTTCCGCTTGTTGTGCATCGACGAGTTTGAACTCGACGATCCCGGTGACACCGTGATGATGGCGAGGCTGATGCGTGAACTCGCCGACGCCGGGGTGGCATTGGCCGCCACCTCCAACACCTTGCCGGAATCGCTTGGCCAAGGCCGATTTGCAGCAGATGACTTCAAGCGCGAAATTCAAGCGGTCGCGAGCGTGTTCACCGTGGTGACCATTGATGGACCCGACTACCGGCATCGTGGCGACTTGGAGTTTGCCCCCGCGAGCCCGGCTCAGGTGGAGGCCGTGGCGTCAACCGACGGCGGGAGCGTTGCCGAGTGGAACGCGCTGGTGGCGGATTTATCGCACGTGCACCCCAGTCGCATGGGTGCGTACGTGGAGGGGGTGCGCGTGCTCGGGTTGGCCAATGTGGAGCCGCTCACGGACCAAGCGTCGGCCTTGCGTGTGGTCACGTTGATGGATCGCCTCTACGACCGAGACGTCCAGGTAGTGGCATCGGGAGCGTCGCTGGGCGAGATCTTTCCGCCCGACATGCTGCGCGGGGGATTCCGCAAGAAGTACTACCGCGCGTTGTCCCGGCTTGCCGCCATGGCGGAGCGCTAAGACTCGTTGGCAAGCGCAGCCAAGCGCGCCTTCTCTGCGGCGACGTCGAAGTCCGCCACCGGCCAATCGAGCTTTAGAGACAACAATGCGTGCTCAAGCAACTCCGCCACTGCAAGCCTCGCAAACCACTTGTTGTCTGCGGGAATCGCGTACCACGGCGCGTGATCCGTTGAGGTGTTATCCAGCATCGCCTGGTACGCGTCCATGTAAGCGTCCCAGTGACCCCGTTCATCGAGATCACCTGGGTTGTACTTCCAGTGCTTGTCAGGCCGCTCCAAGCGTTCGCTGAGCCGCGCCAACTGCTCTTGGGGGGAGACGAACATTGCGCACTTCACCACCACGGTGCCAGCGTCCACCACTTCCTTCTCAAAGGCGTTGATCTCGGCATAGCGCTCGGCCCACGGGTCGCCAGGGACCAGGTCGTGAACGCGCACCACCAGCACATCTTCGTAGTGCGAGCGGTCAAAGACGCCGATGAATCCTGCTGGAGGTAGCGCTTGGCGGATGCGCCACAAGTAATGATGGGCGCGCTCTTCCTCAGTCGGCACTCCAAAGGACCGATGCTTCACGCCCTGCGGGTCCACCATCCCCAGCACGTGGCGAACGATTCCACCCTTGCCGGAGGTATCCATGCCTTGAATGACCAACAGCACTGACCGGTTGCCGCCGGTGCGGCCATGCGCGAACAGCTTCTCTTGAAGTTCTGACAGTTCGTCCGCTTGCGAGGCCATGAGTTCCGCGCCTTGGGCTTTTGAGCCGCTGAAACCGGGAGTGGCTTCGCAGTCGAACGCCGCCACGCTGAACCCAGGCCGCACCTTCAACGCCGCTACTGGATCCTCGTCCCACTTCACTGTGCCCATGGATCTCTCCCAACCTGCTATTCGGGTGGGATCGCTCCCACGCCAATCAATACCACTGCGTCGGGCGGCACTGTCAACGTGCCTCCGGCGCGCACCGCCGCGCCAAAAGCGCCCACCACGGCGTCGGCTTCGGTGATACGGAACTCTACTGACGAGCCAGAGAGATTGGCGTGAATACGCACGGGGCCATCCATGGTGAGCACTCGGGGCCGGGTTTCTGAGACGCTCACGGGGTGGTGTTCCCATGCGCCCGGTGCCGTGGTGAGTGAGCGGGCAGCCATACACGTAGCAGTCCACTCGCGTGCAGCGGCGAAGGAGGCCTCCGCAGAGTCAACGTGCGCCAACCGGGAGGCCTCAAAGGTCTCTGGTGATTGAGGGTCGGGAACGGTGATTTCTCGCCCGTACAACTCCTCCCAGCCATGGGTAGCGAACTCGGCCAAGCGGCCGGCAGTCACTGCTGCTCCCAAGCCGGGCTCGTGGTCCGTGAAGAATTGGAAGGGGCTTGTCTCGCCGTACTCCTCGCCCATGAACAGCATGGGTGTGAAGGGGGAAAGCAACACCATGGCTATGGCGGTGGCTTGAGCGCCCGGAGTCAACGATGCCGAGGGTCGGTCGCCGAGCGCGCGGTTTCCCACTTGGTCATGGTTGGAGGCGAACACCACAAACTTGCGTCTGTCTGTGTGGGGGGAGACGGGTGCTCCCCACGGACGCTGACGAAACTGGGAGGGTTTGCCGTCATGCCAGAACACGTGACGGTATACATGGTCAAGCACCTCGATAGACCCGAACTCGCCGTAGTACCCGTGGCGCTCGCCAGTGAGGTACGTGTGCAAGGCGTGGTGTACGTCGTCGGCCCACTGCAGGTCCATGCCAAGGCCGCCGTTGGCCGTGGGGGTTACCATCAGCTCGTTGTTGAGGTCGCTTTCGGCAATGAGTGTGAGCGGGCGGCCAAGGCGGGGTGCCAAAGCGGCAACTTCATCAGAGAGTTCAGCCAGAAAGTGGCGGGGCGAGTCGTCATGGAGTTCGTGAACGGCGTCTAGCCTCAAGGCGTCCACGTGGAACTCACTGAACCACCGCAGCGCGCTCTCGATGAGGTGGGAGCGAACCTGGTCGCTCCCGGGTTGATCGAGGTTGACGGCGGATCCCCACGGCGTGTGGTGGGCATCGGTGAAGTACGGCCCATACAGACCCAAGTAGTTGCCGTCTGGCCCCAAATGGTTATGGACCACATCGAGACACACGCCTAACCCATGCCTGTGGGCCTCGTTCACAAATCGCTGGAGCGCCCACGGGCCGCCGTATGCGCGGTGCACTGCTGAGAGGCTCACGCCGTCGTAGCCCCATCCGCGCTCGCCTGGGAAGGGAGCGAGAGGCATGAGTTCCACGAGCTGAATGCCGGCAGCGGCCAGCCGCGGCAAGTGGCGCGTTGCGGCGTCGAGCGTGCCTTCTGGAGTGAACGTACCCACGTGGAGTTCGTAGATCACGGCGCCTAGGGGGTCGAGACCCTTCCAGGCCGCGTCACTCCACTCAAAGGTGCTGGTATCCACTACTTGTGACAGTCCGTGCACACTCCCTGGCTGGAACGCTGAGCGAGGGTCAGGGAAGGGGCCGTCGCCGTCGAGCACAAAGCCGTAGTGATCTCCATCGAGCAGATCGCCACCGCTGTGCCAACCGGCCCCATCAGTTGTCAGCGGGATGCGCTCCGCGACGCCATTGCGCTCCACGTGCAGCACAACTCTGTGGGCTTGGGGGGCCCACACTCGGGCTGGGCGGGGGCGAGTCGCCTCTAGGCCACTATGGCTCATGCGCGCACCAGCAAAGCGACTGGCAGGGTGGGAAGCAGCACATCAGCGTCTACCGTGCCGCCTGCAAGGGTTTGCCCCGTCAGGACGTCTCGCCACTGACCCGCAGGCAATTGCACGGTGTGGCCGCGCCATCCTCCCAGTCGCTCCAACTCCAGGGCAGCGCGGGTGGCCACGGAGACCACGGTGGGTTCGTCACGCACTGTGCGCGCGTACACGAGCGCGTTTCCGGACGACGACGGAAGCGGCAAATAGCCGGAGTCGTCGCCCACAAACGCGT
The DNA here is from genome assembly GCA_023428185.1 of Actinomycetes bacterium. Taxonomy (GTDB): domain Bacteria; phylum Actinomycetota; class Actinomycetes; order Actinomycetales; family Demequinaceae; genus Demequina. Next base: position 4,830 of record JAEYYZ010000140.1, on the reverse strand, counting down.
GTGGGTGGTCATTACGCACGGCGAGGGCCCGCGTGGTGAGTAGTAGCTTCTCGTCGGCGAGGGTGCGAGGCTTTCCCTTGCCATTGACTCGCTTGAGGCCAGTGGCGAGCGTTTGGAAGTCAACTGAGCGTCGGTTGTCCGGATCCACCAGAAGTGGCCTGTACGTCTCGGTGCCTTGGTACACGTCGGGGATGCCCGGCATCGTCAGGTGAATCAGGGCCTGACTCAAGACTGCGGCACGCACTCCCGGCGCGGTCAGTCCCGTCCATTCCGCAACCAAGGAGCGCATCACGGGGTCAGCGTGCGTGGTCTGGCAGAACCAGAGCACGGCGGATTCGTACGCCGCATTTACGGAGGTCCACGACGAGTGACTCTTGGCCTCGCGCATGGCTTTCACGAGGTACCCCTCGAGCCTGTCCCACGCCATGAGGGAACCGTCATGATCCACGGTGCCTACCAGCGTTTGCCACCACAAGTTCTCGGTACGCCCGTCCAGCTCGGCTGGCCTTACTCCCGCCGATGCCGCCCTCGCCTTGGTCACCCAGCCATCCCAGGCATCGGCTACTTCGCTCAGCACTCCCAAGCGTGCGCGAATGTCTCCTGACCGCTTGGTGTCATGCGTTGTCAACGTGGTCATGGCGTGCGGATACATCTGCTGGCGATCGCTTGCGAACGTGTGGAACGCGGCGGGTGGTACCGCGAACCTGCCTGCGGGGGAGCCCACCTCACACAGTGGCAAGAGGTGGGTCCAGCGGTAGTACGCGGTGTCTTCCACACCTTTGGCCATGACGGCGCCACACACTTGTTGGAAGCGCGTGATGAGTTGGGCTCGGGTGGCTTCTTCTGTGCGGCCGGCGCTACCTACCTCGTTGCCCTTGAGAAGTTCCACCAAGACGTCGAGGGTTTCGTGCCGCTCGGGGTCCAGCATGGTCCGTGCGCGTGCCGCGGCCGCGTCGATCGCTTCGGTGTCGGTGGGCTTGGGTGCGATGCCAGGCGAGACGTAGGCGCGGTAGCGGTGGAAGGCCACCACCAACGCGCGTACAGCGTCGTGGAGCGCGCGCCACGTGTGGTCGCGCAACCGCACGTCCGTGGTGCATACGGTGTGCGCGAGCGTGGCTAGCCTCTCGGCCTCTGAGGCGAGCGAATCCTTGACGATCTCGCGTTTAGCGGCGTCAATCATCCCTGGTAATTCACCCATGGCATCGCCAGCTACGCGGTGCAAGGTGCCTGCGAGCGGTGCGGCACCCGCAGGGTCTCGTAACGTCCCACCAATCCTCCACGCAGCGTCGTACCCGGTGGTGCCTGCCGTCTTCCAGGAGGTGGGAAGCCGTTCCTCGTCTTCGAGGATCTTCTCCACCACAATCCACGCGTTGTTGGTCGCTTGCGCAAGATCAGCAAGGTACTTCTCAGGGTCCGCGAGGCCGTCAGGGTGGTCGACGCGCAACCCGGCGAGGGTGCCGTCAGCCACCAGGTCAATGATCACGCGGTGCGTCTTGTCAAAAACGTCAGGGTCTTCCACTCGCAATCCCACCAGGGAGCCCACGTCAAAGAAACGCCGGTAGTTCAACTCCTCGTTGCCCACGCGCCAATACGCGAGCCGGTAATGCTGCTGGTCGACGAGGGTTTCCATGGGCAGGTTCTCGGTGCCGGGTCGTACAGGGAACATGTGGTCGAAGTACTGCAATACGGGCACCGGGCCCGCGTCTTCATGCCCTGGTACCACCATGGACGTCACACTCAACTGGTTCTTAGCCAGCACGGTGCCCATCCGTTCGCCCAGAACCGCCATGAGCACGGGCTCACCCGCACTCCAGTCCACGTCAAACCAGTGCGCGTAGGCGGACTCCGCACCTTCCGCAAGGACCGACCACAAGGCACGATTGTGATAGGCAGGCGTGGGGACGGCCATGTGGTTGGGCACTATGTCAGCAATGAGCCCGATGCCGAGCTCGCCCGCCCGCCACGAAAGGTCACGCAAACCCTCCTCGCCGCCCAGAACGGCTGCGATGCGCGAGTGGTCCACAACGTCGTAGAAATGCGTGGAACCCGGCGATGCCTCGAGGATGGGGGAGAGGTACAAGTGTGAAACGCCCAGCGCCTTGAAGTACGGCAGTTGAGCCGCCGCATCCGCAAACGTGAAGTCTGCGGTGAGTTGAAGGCGATACGTGGAGGTGGGCACGGGGGCCTCGGGCCGGTGGCCTAGGCGCTTGATACGTTCGTGAGTGATGTCAGCCATAAACGATGCCCGCCTCCCGGTGGGTTCTCCCATCATCACACACGCGTGTGACCGGGGAGTTACCGAGAGGGTGCGGAGAGAAGTCTCAACGCGACATGTGTGGTGGGCGATACTGGGTTCGAACCAGTGACCTCTTCCGTGTCAGGGAAGCGCGCTACCACTGCGCCAATCGCCCGAGGTGGAGATGGGATTCGAACCCACGTAGACGGCTTTGCAGGCCGCTGCCTAGCCACTCGGCCACTCCACCGCAGCGCCGTTGAGTGACACAACGGCCCTCCGAGCGGACGACGGGATTCGAACCCGCGACCCTCACCTTGGCAAGGTGATGCTCTACCAACTGAGCCACGTCCGCGTATCAGCGCCTTACGGCCCTGACCAGGGATTGACTGTATCCGACCACCGCGTGTTTTTCCAATCCATAGGGGATGCGTGTCGCGCCACTACGTTGGAGCCATGGAGTGGTCCCACGATGCTCGCCGCTTGGGCTCTGCCGCGTTCCGGGGAGTGCGAGCCAGTGAACCGGTGGAACACGTAGACGCTACCCGCGACGGGCATCGGCTTGCTGAAGGCGGCTTCTGGGTGGTGGTGGGCACCTTTGAAGGCAAAGTCGATGCGTGGAGATTCGCCACCGTAGAGCGCACCGAGGCCGTACGCGAGCCATTGCTTGAAGGCCGAGCTTGGAACGGGCCCGCGCCGGATGCATGGGTGACATCGCTCGACCGCGAGGGATACATCGCTGGCGTTGAGGCGATCCGTTCGGACATTCGCGAAGGGGAGGTCTACCAGGCCAATCTCTGCCGCGTCCTCAGCGCCCCGCTCGCGGCAGCGCCTCCAGGGCCCGATGCCGTGGCGTTGTCGCAATTGCTTGCCAAGGGAAACCCCGCGCGGTACGCGGCACGCATCGTGATTCCGCAAAGCGAGACCATGCCGGGCACGTGGGTGGTTTCGGCCAGCCCGGAGTTGTACTTGTCTGTGGATGGCGACACTGTCCGTTCCTCACCCATCAAGGGCACCTCCGCGCCAGGGGAGCCCATGCTGGACAAAGACGAAGCCGAGAACATCATGATCACGGACCTCATTCGCAATGACTTGTCGCCCACGGCGGTGCCAGGCAGCGTGGCTGTTCCGGAACTTCTCGGAAGGCACGAACACCCGGGGTTAGCTCACTTGCAGTCCACGGTCCAAGCCACACTCGACGCGGCTTACGACTGGACGGGACCCATGTGGCCAGCACTCTTTCAAGCCACCTACCCCCCGGGCTCTGTCTCCGGGGCGCCCAAGGCATCGGCTCTTCGAATCATCACGCGAGAAGAGCCAGTGCCGCGAGGCCCTTATTGCGGTGCCATCGGTTGGATTGACGCCGATGCCCGCCGTGCCGAGCTTGCCGTAGGGATCCGCACCTTCTGGTGGGACGACCACGCTGGAGGCACGTTGAGGTTCGGCACTGGCGCGGGCATCACGTGGGGGTCCGAGGCGGCAGCCGAATGGGAAGAAACGCAACTCAAAGCACGCAGGCTAATAGGGCTTGCCTCTGCCACAATGGCGCCATGAGTGCCGTGGTCTGGGCCGACGGAGCCCTCCGGGGCCCCGGCGAGCCGATCGTTCTTGCCAGTGATCATGGGCTCACTGTGGGGGATGGGGTCTTTGAGACCATCGGGATGCGCGACGGTCAGCCTTTTGCGCTGACTCGGCACCTCATGCGTTTGCAGTACTCCGCCGAACGCATGGGACTGCCGCAACTGGACGTGCATTACATTCGCCGGGGTGTCTCTGAAGTGATCGCGGCCAAGCCTCACGAAGTCGTGAAAGTCCGCATCACCGTGACCTCCGGTAGCGGTCCCATGGGAACCTCGCGAGGCGACTCCAAGCCCACGGTGATCATCATGGGAGGCCCTGGCATCAAACCTCGCACGTGTGTGGCCGTGCGCGCTCCATGGAAGCGCAACGAACGCTCGCCACTTGCGGGCGTCAAGACCACCTCGTATGCCGAGAATGTGTTGCTCGCCAAGTTCGCGCGCGAGAAGGGTGCCGACGAGGCGCTCATCTCCAACACCCACGGTCACTTGTGCGAAGGCTCAGCGAGCAACGTCTTCATCGAGAGACAAGGCGAAGTGCTGACTCCACCTCTTGCCTCTGGGTGTCTACCAGGTATCACGCGCGGACTTGTGCTCGAGTGGGGAGCGCGTGCGGGCCTACCCATACGCGTCGCCGCGCCCGGCGAGCTTTCCATGTCAGTTCTCGATGACGTGGTTCAAGGGCTCGCGCACGCCTCCGTGTCCAATGCCACGCGCGGCTTACAAGCAGTGAGCAGACTGGACGGTGCCGACATAGTTGCGGGACCGATGCTCACCAGACTTTCGGCGCTTTTTGAGCAATACGCGAGCGCGGACGCTGACCCGCCTCCACCGCGAGGCACCGCGCCGTGATGTTGGACGGCTCTCAAACCCGCTAGGATGAAACCCGCTTAGGGGCGATTGGCGCAGGGGTAGCGCGCTTCCTTCACACGGAAGAGGTCACTGGTTCGATCCCAGTATCGCCCACCACAGAACGCTGAACCAGGGCCCCACGAGAACGCCATTCTCTGGGGCCTTTTG
>JAEYYZ010000202.1 GCA_023428185.1 Actinomycetes bacterium | reverse complement strand
AATGAGGGCTTCTCCGCAATGGTCTCCACCCTGGCGTTGAACATCTTGACGCCAATGCCGGGATCCTTGGCCCAACTGGGGATGAGACCCCACCTGGCGGTGGCGAGTTCACGTGCGTCGGCGTCGTCTTTGCGGGGCCTGACTATCTGCACCAGTTGGGTGGGGCCGATGTTGTAGCGGGGTGGAATGAGCCTCGCCTCGTCGGCAACCGACGCGATGGAGAAGGCGTCGATGAGGTCTTGCTCCGCAAGAAAGTTCGCGTAACGGCCGCACATACCCCCATTGTGCCGTTTTTGTGAGCCACGTCACCGTGTCGGAAAGGCCACTCCGTGGGGGTGCCTTTGGTGTCGGGGAGGTCACACGGGGGGCCGTGTCCCAGGACCCGGGACCCATTTTTTGTGCGTGAAAGCCAAGCAAACCGGACAAAATGCGGCCGTTGTGACATCGCTCACGTGGGGCCTTGGAGAACGGTTTCGAGCACCCTGCGTGGGCTGGAGTGCCTTGATGCCTGACACGATTTTGGCATCGGCAACAAGCCGTGACAGTTGAGGGAGAAGGCCATGAGCACCTGCGTAGTAGAGCCGGTCCAGTTGCACACAGCGCGCGGCGCGTGGGCAACCAGCTGCGCGTACGCGATCATCTACGGCGTGGGCTTTGCCTTCCTCGCCGGGCCTGCCATCTCCATGCTTGGTAAGGGTGGGGACCTTGCGGCCTCCCTGTCCACGCAGTTCGCCATGGTGATGATTGCCGCGTTGGTGATGGGTGTGGGCGCCGTGACGCTGAGCTTTTGGTTGGGCCGCCGCTTGGACGCTGGTGCCGCTCGCAGGGGCCGCCCGGAATCCACAGTGGACGTGACGTTCGGCGTGTGGTCAGTGATCTTCGCAGCGGTGGTGGCACTGGGGTTCACGTGGATCGCGACCGGCGCATACGGCGGGTACACCCCGGGCATTGGTTGGGCGGCGGTACTGGGTGTGTTTGTTCCCGGAGCGCTCGCAGGGGTTGCCTCGAGGGCGTGCGCCCCGCACATGGCGGCGCGGCGCCGCGAGTTGTTCTCCGGCTCTGTGGGTGCCATTGGTGCCGTGGCCTTGGCCGTCTACTTGGCCTCCGGAATCCTCCACACTGTTCCGTCCATCCCCGGCGTTCCGGGGCTCTAGCCCAGGTAAGGCTGCAAGTCCATAGAGTTTGGCGAGGCTGGCTAGGGCGCGTGCGCGCCGCCCGGCTGGCCTCGCCGTCCAGTTTGTACCGTCCGCACCCATGGGCGGTCAGGTAGCCTCCGCAGCGGCCCTGACCGAGTCGATCCTGGGTGCGGACGGTGCAGTGCTGTGTGGCCCACAGTTGCCGGTTATCCACAGTTCACCAGGCACGATCGGCTGAACTGCTCTAGTCTCCCCAAGCATGAGCGCTGAGGCAGCCGCGCGGATCGAAACGCAAGTGCGTGACCAGATCCGCAAACGCGGAGTGGACCCTATGAGGGACGCCGATGCCGTGCGCGCCTTGGTAGACGAGGCACTCGCCGCATGGGATGAGAAAGCCTTGGTGGGGGCCGTGGCGCCCGTGGATGATCGCGTCGCCACTGCCAAGGCCGTGCTTGACAACGTGGCAGGGCTAGGCCCGTTGCAGAAGTACCTCGATGATCCCGAGATCGAGGAAATCTGGATCAACCACCCCGCTCAGGTTTATGTAGCGAGGCGCGGCGAAAGCGAACTGACCACCACCATCCTCACGCCGGAGCAAGTGCGTGATCTCGTGGAGCAAATGCTCAAGCTCTCCGGCCGCAGGCTGGACTTGTCGAGCCCCTTCGTGGATGCGTCCCTGCCGGGCGGTGAGCGCCTTCACGCAGTGATCCCGGATGTCACACGGGAACACTGGGCCGTCAACATTCGCAAGTACGTAACCAGGGCAAGCCACGTCCAGGACCTCGTCGCTCTGGGTTCGCTCCCGCAAGCCGCCGCCGACTTCTTGGCCGCCGCCGTAGCATCGGGCCTCAATGTGTTGGTCGCCGGTCAGACTCAAGCGGGAAAAACCACCTTCCTCAATGCCCTCGCGGGGGCAATACCCGCGCGCGAGCGCGTCATCACGTGCGAAGAGGTCTTCGAACTCAAGATCCCCGTGCGCGATGTGGTTGCGCTCCAGTGCCGCCAACCTTCACTTGAGGGCACCGGGGAGATCCCTCTGAGGCGGCTTGTGAAGGAAGCGCTGCGAATGCGCCCCAGTCGCATCATCATCGGAGAGGTGCGCGAGGCGGAGGCTCTCGACATGCTCGTGGCGCTCAATTCTGGAATCCCCGGAATGTGCACCATCCACGCGAACTCCGCGCGGGACGCGATCATCAAGATGTGCACACTGCCCCTCTTGGCGGGTGAAAACGTCTCCGACCGATTCGTGGTGCCCACCGTGGCATCAGCGATCGATGTGGTGGTCCATCTGGAACTCGATTCGCGGGGCCGCCGGCGGGTACGCGAGATCGTGGGTGTGCCAGGGCGCGTCGAGCAGGGCGTCATTGAGGTTTCGGATCTCTACCACGTGGTTGGTGAGCAGCTCGTGCGCGGCGATGGCTACCCGCCGCACCAAGAGCGCTTTGCACGTGCTGGCTACCAGCTCGCTGAACTCCTTGGAAGGGGCGTCGCGTGACGGTGGTATGGGGGTTGGTACTCGGTGCGGGAGCGATATTGGTGTGGTCGTCCATGTGGGTGCCGCAGCCTCAACACGGGCGAGGTTCAGACGGCTGGAGCGCACGCACTCAGGACTTGCTAATTCAAGCGGGCGCACCGGCAGTAACCCCGGCAGCCCTGCTGTGGACATCAGTGGGGTTGGGTTTGGTGGTGCTTATTCTCGGGGCTGGACTCGCTGCCTCACCAGCGATCGGTGCGGCGTTTGGTGTGATTGCCGCCCGAGGACCTTTTGCACTGGTGCAGTACCGGGCGAGCCGGCGGCGCTCCTCAATGCGCGAAGTCTGGCCCGAGGTGGTTGACAACCTCGCCTCAGGTATTCGCGCTGGCATGTCGTTGCCCGAAGCCTTGAGCCAGTTAGGTGACCGGGGTCCGGAGGCCGTGCGCCCGGCGTTTGCATCATTCGCTCAGGACTACCGCGCGTCAGGGCGCTTCTCTGACTGCCTTGATGCGCTCAAGTCAAGGCTTGCGGATCCTGTCGCAGACAGAATCGTCGAGGCGTTGCGGATTACGCGAGACGTGGGTGGTACCGACGTCGGACGACTTCTGCGGACCTTGTCTGACTTCTTACGCGAGGACGCACGCACGCGCGGTGAACTCGAAGCGCGACAGAGTTGGACCGTGAACGCGGCGCGACTTGCTGTTGCCGCTCCGTGGCTGGTACTCGCCATGCTTGCTACGCGTGGAGCCAATGCTCAAGCCTTCAACTCCCCTACAGGAATCACTGTTCTAGCCGCGGGCGGGGCCGCGACAATCATCGCTTATCGCATCATGGTTCGCCTGGGCCGGTTGCCGGTGGAAGCGCGGGTGCTGCGATGAACACGCTTGCAGTGCTCCCGGGACTTGCATTCGGCCTTGGAGTGGTTCTCGTGAGCGCGTGGCTACGGGCCAGAAAGCCCACTCTCGCCGCGCGCATCGCGCCGTACGTGCGCGCCACCGATCCCAGTGAATCGATGAACGCAACTGCGACTCTCACGCCCTTTCCCACGCTCGAGCGACTGCTTGCCCCAGTCTTGAGAGACGGTGTGCGAGCAGTGGAGAAATGGGGCTCACCCACGTCGGAATTGAAGGCGCGCCTCGAGCGCGCAGGTAGCGGTACCTCCGTGGAGCAGTTCCGCACCGAGCAAGTGTTGTGGGGCTTGGCGGGGCTAGGAGGCGGAGTGGCGCTCGCGGCACTGCTAGCCACCACCCGGGGGTCCTCGGTGCTTGCGCTTTCGGTGTTGGTTGCGGCGTGTGCCCTAGCGGGAGCCGCAGTGCGGGACTGGCTGTTGACGAGGGCCATTCACCGGCGACAGCAACGGATCATGGCCGAATTGCCCACGGTAGCCGAGCTCCTCGCTTTGTCTGTCAGCGCGGGGGAAGGTGCTCTGGGCGCTCTCGAGCGCGTCGCGCGCACTACCCACGGCGTGATGGCCCACGAGCTTGCGACTACGTTGGCCCACGCGCGCACAGGCACTCCACTTCCGCAGGCGCTGCAGTACATGGGGGATCGGAGCGGATTGGCCGCCTTGCGGCGGTTCGCAGACGGCATTGCTACCGCCGTCGAACGTGGCACCCCGCTCGCTGAGGTCTTGCGCGCGCAAGCCACGGACGTGAGAGCTGAGGGCCGGAGGGCACTCATGGAAGAGGGTGGAAAACGTGAAATCGCCATGTTGGTGCCGGTGGTGTTCTTGATCTTGCCGGTCACCGTGGTGTTTGCGGTATATCCAGGGCTCGTGGCGATCAGCCTCGACTTCTAGCCCATGACAGAGGGAGGAACGATGAAGAAGATAGGCAGCGCTCTTGGTGAGCGCGGAGTAATGATGAGACGAGCAGCACGTGACGACAGGGGAGATGTACCTGGTTGGGTGCTGATCACGTTAATGACGGCGGGCCTGGTTGCGGTGATCTGGGCGGTAGCGGGGCCTACGCTCACTGATCTTTTCACCTCCGCTATCGAAGGTGTCACGGGCGGCTAGAAGCACGGGCGATGAGGGCAGTGTCCTTGTCGAGTTCGTGCTTGTGTCAATCCTGGTGGTGATCATCGCGCTTGGGATAGTGCAGTTGTCGGTCGCATTGCATGTGCGGAATATGCTCACCTCGGCAGCGTCCGAGGGCGCCAGGTTTGCGGCGGCTCATGACCGTGAAACGTCGCACGGTGTTGAGCGCACTGAGCAACTCATCCAGGCCGCCCTGGGGGACTATCCCGCTTCGGTAGAAGGTGGCGTCACTGTGGTGGCTGGGGTTCCAGCCAATCGCATCACAGTGAGCGCGCCCGTGCCGCTCTTTGGGTTGTGGGGAGTCGGCAGCATTGAAGTCGACGCGCACGCGCTGGAAGAGGTCTCGCGTGGCTAGATGGGACCACTTTCGCCAAGGAGGGCGACGCGACACTACAGACGATGCTGGCGGGGCGCTCGTGGAATTCATTGCGCTCAGCCTGTTGCTCTTGGTTCCGGTGACGTATTTGGTGGTCACCGTGGCGCGTGTTCAATCAGGCATCTTTGCCGCTGAGGCCACCGCGCAAGAAGCCGCGCGGGCTGTGGTGGTGGAGGGGGTGCGCGCCATCGAAGAAGGCAAGGGTCACGACGCCGCGCTCGCCCAAGGTGCCGCACGTGCGGAGGCGGTTGCGCAGGTCACGCTCGGTGATTTTGGGTTCTCTCTTGACGATGCCGACGTCACGTTTGAATGTAGCGAGTCACCTTGCTTGAGCTTGGGTGGGAATGTTGCCGCGCGCGTAGAGGTGCGAGTGGCTCTTCCGGGAGTGCCCGCGTTCGTGGGCTCACGAATCCCGCTCGAAGTCACAGTGACCGGGGACTCGCGCGCCCCGGTAGACGGACTGGCGGCAGACACATGAACCGACTGACGCGTGCGCGCCATGACGACTCAGGAAACATCAGCGTTCTGACGCTGGGCTTTGTGGTGCTCACCATGCTCACCTTGCTGGTGATCGCGGCGGCAACGGCCGTGCATATGCAGAGACTTCGCCTAGTGCACCTCGCCGACGAACTCGCCGCGGACGCAGCCGACGCCTTGGACATCGACGCGTACTACCAAGGCGAGGCCCACGTCCCTACGGGAGACGCTGCTGTTGAACTGGCCAACGTCAGGATGGCAGAGGCGGTTCAGGCGCACGTAGGGATCCGTAGCGAGGGTCACTTGGATGGAGTCCGGGTGGTGAGCGTCGAGAGTCCTGACGGCAACACCGCTGTGGTGACCGTGGCGATTGTTGTCCATCCTCTGTGGTTGCTGGAGCCACTCATGCCCTTTGCCAACGGTGTGGAGTTGCGGGCCACAGGCTCCGCCCGGAGTTTCTAGCAACGCACGTTCCGACCCGACCACCGAGCGCCACACGCCCCACTAGCCCAGCATGGGCCCTGCAATGCCTCAAGGGCCCCAGAAAGCCGAAAGGGCGGTCCTCCCATAAGGAGGACCGCCCCAAGCGGTGTGAGAGCCGTCTACAGGCGCTCAGCACATGGTTTACGCCTTGACGGCGCCTTCCATGATGCCTCGCACAATCTGGCGTCCAGCCACAGCAAGCAGCACCAACAACGGCAGCGACGCAAGGAACGCTCCCGTGAGGATGATGCCCGTCTTGGGCGTAGACCCTGCACGCAAGTTGTGCAGAGCCGGACCAATGGTCTGCCAGTCCGAGTTACCCACGGCCACCAGGGCCCAGATGTACTCGTTCCACGCACCCACAGCCGTGATGAGACCCAACACGCCCAAAGCGGGACGCACAATGGGGATCACGATGTTCCAGTACACGCGAATAGTGGATGCGCCATCTACACGAGCGGACTCAATGAGCTCGTCAGGGATGGCATCCTCAATGAATTGGCGCATATAGAACACACCAAACGCTGAGACCAGCGCCGGGACTGTGACGGCAAAGAGTGTTCCCACCCAGTTGAGCGTGTCCATGATCTGATACGCACCCACAATGCCCAGCTGAGCCGGGATGGTGAGCGTGAGCACCACAAAGTAGAACAACGGGTCACGGCCCTTGAAGCGGAGCTTGGCAAACGCAAACCCTGCAAGCGAGCAGAAGAACAACGTTGCCACCACCACAATGGCCACCACAATCAGTGAGTTCCTGAATGAGTTCAAGAAGTCCACTGAGGCGTAAGCCGGGTATCCGGCCGGGTTGATCTGCTCCGTGATGACCTGCCAGTTGAACTGGAAACCCTGACCAGAGAAGTCAGGAACCACCTGCGGGGCACCGTCACGATAGATCTTGTCTTCACCTTGCCACGAGGAAATCACACCGGCCCAGTACAGCGGCCAAATGCCCACAGCAATGATGAAAATCAACATCACATAGTTGAACCAACCAGCACCCGTGTCCTGCGGCGAGCGGCCCAGCAGGGCCTCCCGGCTGCGCTTACGGCGCGGCTCCGTAGATGCGGGGGCCTCAATGGTGTTGACGCTCACTTGCGGCCTCCAATCTTGTTGGTCAGCCATGCGTTGAGCGCGGCAACCAGCACTACGACAACAAACAGCACCCATGACATGGCGCCTGCGTAACCAAAGTTGGTTTCACGCCATCCCACCTTCCAGATGAGCTGAGCGACGGTGCGCCACAAGTGACGGTTACCGCCACCGTCACCGGAGGCTGGGTTGTCATCAAGTTGCACAGGTTCAGCAAACAGCTGCAGCGAACCAATAGTTCCTAGCACCACTGTGAAGATCACCATGGGGCGGATCATGGGCACCGTGATGGACCACAACTGGCGCCAAGCGCCGGCACCATCAAGAGCAGCGGCCTCGTACACGTCCTTGGGGATGGACTGCATGGCAGCCAAGTACAAGAGCGCGTTGTAGCCGGTCCACTTCCAGTTGACCATGATGATGATCGCCAACCAGGACGACCACCTGGCGTTACGCCAGTC
>JAEYYZ010000116.1 GCA_023428185.1 Actinomycetes bacterium | reverse complement strand
TCACGGTGGGCTTTGACAACTTCAAGCGCGCCTTCTCTGACGGCGATTATGCGGGACCGCTACTCAAGGTGACGGCGTGGACCTTTGCGTTTGCCACGCTCACGGTGCTCAGCAGCTTCTTCTTGGGGCTCGTGATGGCGCTCATCTTCAACGACCCACGGATTAAGGGCCGCAAGATATGGCGCACGCTGTTCATCCTCCCCTACGCGCTACCGGCCTTTTTGTCGGCATTGCTGTTCCGAGGCATGTTCAACTCTCGATACGGAGTGATCAACGACTGGTTCTTTGGCGGGGCATACATTCAGTGGCTGCAGGATCCGTGGCTCGCTAAGTTCGCGATTCTGTGGGTCAATTTGTGGCTGAGTTATCCGTATTGGTTCCTCATCTGCACCGGTGCTCTCCAAGCACTGTCGAGCGAGACAATTGAGGCCGCTCGCATCGACGGCGCTGGCCGGTGGCGCATGTTCCGGTCTGTGCAATTGCCGCTGTTGCTGGTGTCTACTGCGCCGCTGCTCATTGCATCGTTTGCGTTTAACTTCAACAACTTCACCGTGGTCTACATGCTCACGGGAGGCGACCCACGGTTCCCCGATGCCTCGGTGCCGCTGGGACATACCGACATCTTGATCACGGCGATCTATCAGATATCTGGGGTGGCGGCGGGTTCATCGAGCACGGCTGATTACGGCTTGGCGAGCGCGCTGTCGATCCTGGTATTCGTGGTGATTGGCATCATTTCCGCCCTCGCCTTCAGACAGACCAAGAAGCTTGAGGAGGTCATGTGATGAGTGCCGTCGCTGAAAAGCCTGCCTCCGTGAACGGGGCCAGCAAGCCCAAGCGCACGCCCACCAAGCGAGGCCGATGGTGGCTCGAGGTGGGATGGAAGTATCCCGTGGCGTTGCTGATCTTGTTCTACGCCGGGTTCCCACTGGTGTACGTGCTTTCTTCGTCGCTGTCCACGCGGGGCACCTTGGTGGGGACTAGCCGTCTGTTCTCGAGCGTGAGTTTTGACAACTTTGTGGATGTCAATGGCACGTTGTTCTGGACCTGGATGATGAACACGTTGATCATTGGCGTGGCCACGTCGGTAGGAACGGTGCTCATGGCGGCTGCCGCTGCTTACGCGTTCTCGCGCTTCCGCTTCAAGGGCCGGCGCATGTCGCTCACGTCTTTGCTGATATTGCAGATGTTCCCGCAGACCGTGGCGTTCGTGGCGATCTTCCTGCTGCTCTTGTCGCTGGGCGAGGTGGTGCCGGCATTGGGTCTCAACTCCAAGCTCGCGCTTATTTGCGTGTATCTCGGTGGCGCACTGGGAGCCAACGCGTTCCTCATGTACGGCTTCTTCAACTCCATCCCCAAGGAGATTGATGAGTCCGCCAAGATCGATGGCGCCACGCATGCACAAATCTTCTGGCGCATCATCATGCCGTTGGTCACGCCGGTGCTGGCCGTGGTTGCCCTGCTTGGCTTCATCACCGTGTTCGGCGACTTTGTGCTCGCCAAGGTGATCCTGGTGGGCAACACCAACTGGACGCTGTCTGTGGGCATGTTCCAGTGGGTGTCCTCTGAGTTGTCTGCCAACTGGGGCCTCTTCGCCGCAGGCGCGGTGATTGCGGCGATTCCTGTGCTTGCACTGTTCTTGTTCTTGCAGCGGTGGATCGTGGGCGGGCTCACGTCCGGCGCGGTGAAGGGTTAGTGCGCGGGCATGACTCAACGAGTGGGACGTTCAGTTTGGCTTGCCGTCATTGCGTCACTGGTGGCGGTGGCCGTGCTCCTCACCGTGGCTCTAGTAGTGACCTCAAAGGAGACTGGTCCCGTGGAGTCCGAGATCTTTGTTCAAGCCGTGGAGGGTCTACCTGAGGACTTTGCGCTCGGTGTAGATGTCTCCTCGGTGTTGTCCCTTGAGGAGTCCGGTGTGGTGTTCAGGGACTCCGAGGGCAACGAGGCGGACCTGTTCCGCTTGCTGGCCCAATCCGGAGTCACCGATGTGCGCATTCGCGTGTGGAACGACCCTTTCGATGCCCAAGGGCGTGGCTTTGGGGGCGGCAACGTGGGCGTGGAGCGGGCCGTGGAGATTGGCAAGCGAGCGACCGACGCGGGGCTCGGTGTGCTGGTGGACTTCCATTACTCGGATTTCTGGGCGGACCCAGCCAAGCAGATGGCCCCACGCGCGTGGGAGGACATGAGCGCTCCTGAACGCGCCCAAGCAGCGGGGGACTTCACGCGCGAAGCCCTCACCGCCATGCGTGAGGCTGGCGTGCGCGTCACGTCGGTGCAAGTGGGAAACGAGACCAACAACGGAGTGGCGGGACTCACGGCGTGGGATGCGATGTGTGCGGTCTTCTCGGCAGGCGCGGCGTCTACTCGCGAGGTCTTTCCCGATGCCCTGGTACTGGTGCACTTCACCAACCCCGAGCGCGAGGGCGAGTACGAGCGCTACGCCAAGATTCTCAACAACTTTGACGTGGACTATGACGTGTTCGCGAGTTCGTACTACCCGTTCTGGCATGGCACCACGGAGAACCTCACCACGGTGTTGAGCGACATTGCAAGCACGTACGGCAAGAAGGTGTTGGTGGTCGAGACCTCGTGGGTCTACAGCCTGGACGACTTTGATGGCCAACCCAACGTGGTCTCCACCGAGGCCGAGACCACTGCGTTTGCTGTCAGCGCCCAAGGCCAAGCCGATGCCTTCCGCGCCACAGTCCAGGCCGTTGCCGATGTTGGGGAGGCGGGCATCGGCGTGTATTACTGGGAGCCTGCCTGGTTGCCGGTAGGACCGCCTGAGTCCGTGGACGCCAACCGCGAGTTGTGGGAGCGAGACGGCTCCGGCTGGGCCACGAGCTTTGCGGGCG
>JAEYYZ010000111.1 GCA_023428185.1 Actinomycetes bacterium | reverse complement strand
GCCCACCATCACACCGCCGTGCGAATCTGGCTCCGTCCATTGGCCCTGCTTGCGGCCCTGGCCGTCCACGGCATCGGGCGTAGGCGGCACCGTTTCAGGGCCAGCCGTCACGCCGGGCTAGCCAACTGAATCAGGTTGCCGCACGTGTCATCCAGCGTTGCCATCCGCACCGGCCCGGCCGCCGTGGGCGGCTGCACGAACGTCACGCCCTTCTCCACCAAGTCTGCGTACACCGCATCCACGTCGTCCACCATGAACGACGCTGCGGGGATGCCTTGCTCCGCGAGGCCCGCCGTGTATGCCTTGGCCACTGGGTTCTCGTCCGGTTCCAGGAGCAACTCCACGCCGTCCGGGGCATCGGGCGAGACAAGGGTGAGCCACCGGAACTCACCCAACGGAACGTCGTGCTTGAGCTGGAAGCCCAATATGCCGGTGTAGAACTCGAGCGCCTTGGCTTGGTCGTCAACAAACACGCTGGTCAAGTGGATTCGGATGGTCATGGGGACTCCTCCAGAGGAATGGGCCACCGTTGCGCAATCTCACGCAACGGTGCGGCGTTGAGGCGGTGAACTTTGGTGCGGCCCACCCGGTGGGCATGCACCAGGCCGCACTCCTCGAGCACTGCCAGGTGCTGCGAGATGGCTTGGCGAGTGGAATCAGTGCCGCCCGCAAGCAACCGGGTGCAAATCTCAAACAAAGTCATCTCGCGTTCCATCAGCAGGTCAAGGATGAGCCGCCTGGTGGGGTCCGCGAGCGCCTTGTAGAGGTCTGCCACATCGCCACAATAGGCAAGTGGTCACTTGCATGTCAATCGTCGGCCCTGCCAAATAACATGGAAGGCATGAGTCCCGCGGCCGTTCTCGATGTGGATGCGATCGCGCGTGCCTGCGAGGCCCACGGAGTTCGTCGACTACGCGTGTTTGGCTCCATCCACACGCAGGACTTTGACGCCACCAACAGCGACGTGGACTTCTTGGTGGAGTTCGAGCCAGACATCGCACACCCGTTCGATGCCTACTTTGGGCTCCACGAGGACCTGGAGGCCGCGCTTGGCCGAAACGTGGACCTCGTGATGGTCGATGCGGTGCAGAACCCTCACTTTGCGGCGTCCGCCTTCGCTCAAGCTCAGGACGTCTATGCAGCCTGACTCGGTCTCGTACCTGTGGGACGTTCACCGGCCGCAGACAAAATCGCCGCGTTCGTTGCGGGATTGACCGAGGACCAATACCGCCACGACGAACTCAGAAAGTCGGCCGTGGAGCGGCAACTGGAAGTGCTTGGCGAGGCACTCAAGAACCTGCGGAACACAGACCCCCAGCTTGCCCAAAGGACTCCCGCGCTGGCAAGGATCATTGGGATGCGCAACATCTTGGCCCACGCCTATGCCGTGGTTGACGATGGAGTGGTGTGGGAAGCAGCCACCGTCCGGGTTCCCGAGTTGGCGCTCGTTGTCCAGTCGCTTCTCACTGAGTAAGAATTCCCCAATGCGCCCGCTCGCCCGCGCCACTAGTCTCACCTTCATGACACGTTCACGCCGCGCCCTTACAGCCGCCACCTTCGCCGCCCTCACAATTGCCCTGGCAGGTTGCACTCCTGCTGGCGGTAGCGCGAGCCCCTCACCCAGCCATCCCGCGGCGTCGGCTACCCCGTCAGCCACGGCATCGGCGACACCCTCGCCCTCTCCCAGCCCCAGCGAAATCTTTAACCCCTACCCCGCGGTCGCCGACCTTCGCCTCACTACCAGCGGCATCCTGCCCCTCACGCTGGGCCTCCCGCCCGAGACTAACCCGGGCGCGGCCATGCTGGTGTTCGACGCCGAGTACTGCACCGACCCCGTGTTGGGTGCCCCCGAGGGCGACCCGGGCCGCTGGCTCGCCAATTATCCCGACCGCCCCTTTGGCGTGGGTGCCAGTGCCACCGAGGTATTCCGGCTGGACGTCAATGGCCCCGAGATCCCCACGCCAGAAGGCATCCGCATCGGCTCCACGCTTGCCCAGCTCCAAGCCGCGTACCCGGGCCTCATCGCGGGTACCGGAGGCATCGTGAGCCATGTCTGGTACATCCAAGACAGCAACGGCACCTTGGTGTTCGAGACCCAGAACGCCGCCATGGACCCCACCGTCCCCGGCGCGCCCGGTGATCCCGTGATCTTGATGAGGGCACTGTCCAACGCTTGGGGCGGCGACGTGGACTGGGGCGCGGCCAACTCGGGCAATGTGCCCGATGCCTGCTTCTAGGCCGACGCCAGTTCTAGTCTGACGTTGCTTCTCGCCTAGCGCGCGGCCCGGGCAACCCGGTTAGGCGTCGCACTTGGCGAGGTCGGTCTGCGCCAGCGGCTCACCCTCGGGGATCACGTACGTGACCCATAGCACCACTTTGGTGTCGCCCTCATTGCGGCCTTCGTGCACGTAGCCTGCGCCTTCCACAATCGAGTCGCCGGTCTCGTACACGTGTACGCCGTCCTGGTAGATGTCTGCGTAGTGAGTGAGCTGGCCCTCGTGAACCACGCCCAGCAGTTGGCCCGCGTGGCAGTGCTCACCGGTGCTTGCGCCGGGTGCCAAGGTGATCTCACGGAACGTCACCGTGACGCCTTCACTGCCCGCCACCTCAATGTCTACGGGCGCGTCCTGTTCACCGGCGGCGTGGATGGTGGCAACCACGGGCTCGTCCGCACCGCAACCCGCGAGCGCTACAACGGCGGTGAGGCTCAGGGCAACTACGCGAGTCTGCGTCTTCATCGCCCCAGGTTACTGGGCGCTCTCGCTCTCCATGAGCGCGTTGAAGTCCTTCTTGACGGCACGCCACGCCTCATCCGTATGACCCGCGCGCCAGTAGCCAGAGATAGATACGTGCGCGCGCGGCACGCCGAGGTCACGCAAAAGGTACCGTCGCAACGGCCGCACCATGTCCGCATTGCCGTGTACAAACGCGTGCACATTGCTGGCCGGGAGGTCCGCGGCCAGCACTGCTTGCACCAGCCGCTCGCCATAGGGCGCGGCGTCTCGGTACACCCATTGGACGCCGATGCCGGGGCCACTTGGCAACGGATACTCTTCCCCCGCACTGCCCACCTCGGCTAAAACCGTGGCTCTGGCATCGGGCGTGTGAGAAAGCAAGGCCTCAAGGCTGGCGGCCATGGCAGGGAGCGCGGCCTCATCGCCTACAAAGAGGTGAGCGTCTGCGTCCGAGCTCGGTGCCCAATCGCCGCCGGGGCCCACAAACCCGATGCTGTCGCCAGGCTGTGCGTTGGCGGCCCACGGGCCTGCGAGGCCCTCGTCGCCGTGGACCACAAAATCGATGGTCAGTTCGCCAGAGGTGCGATCCACCGCGCGCACCGTGTAGGCGCGTAGAGCCTCGCCAAAGATGAACTTGACGTAGGTGTCGGTGGTTCCCAGGTCCGGGAACTCGAGCACGGGCGTACCGGTGAGAATCACGCGCACCATGGTGGGCGTGAGCCACTCGGTGCGGGCCACTGTCACGGTGTGAACGGGGCGGGCCTTCTTTGCGTCAGTGTGAACGTCAGTCATAGGGATTCGAGTGTAGGCGCGGGGCCCGGTGGAGGTTGCCTCCTCGGCAAGCGATACGGGCCCCGCGGCTTGAGTAGCGGGTGGGGCTTAGCAGCAGCCGCCGCCGTTGCAGCAACCAGGGTCACAAACCGACATCGCACTCACCTCCCTCACTCCGGCCATAGGTCCGCGCGGGCCAGTGGGCCCCCACGAGCGTGCATCGATGTTTGTCGATGCACCGCCAGAGCCATCTTGCGCCTAAACATCGACATTTGTCAATGCATCGGGGATAATGGGGGCATGAGCCTGGAGCAACTGATTCCCGTCAGCGAGGTGGCAGCATGCTGCACTCCCCTCGTAGGTGAGGCCCTAGACGAGGAGAACGCTGTCAAACTGGCTGGCGCCCTGAAGGCACTGGGCGACCCCACCCGCTTGCGACTGTTGTCGCTCGTAGCCGCACACAAGGACGGCGAGGTGTGTGTGTGCGACCTCACGGACGAGGTTGGGCTTCAGCAATCCACCATCTCGCACCACTTGAAGATACTGGTAGATGCCGGTTATTTGACCCGCACCAAGCGCGGCACATGGGGGTATTACCGGCTAGTGCCGGGCGCGCTCGACTCGGTAGCCAAGCTGCTCAGCAAGGTCTAACGCAGAACTAGCTGATCACGGAAACGTGACCGCGGCGGTGCTCGCCGGATTCGATCACGTCCACAATCGCGAGCGCAAAGTCCGCGGCTGAGATCTGAGACGCACCGTTGGCGTCCGCGAGCGCCACATCCCCACCCAAGGTGTACGAGCCAGT
>JAEYYZ010000087.1 GCA_023428185.1 Actinomycetes bacterium | reverse complement strand
TAGCAGACCTAGGAGTCGCGCGGCGCAGGGATGAGACTTAACGCGGGGCGGTGTTGGCGAGCGCGCCCAGCAGGGCGTCACCCAATTGCTTCACTTCGTCAGCGTTGACCTCGACCACGAGGCGACCGCCGCCTTCCAGCGGCATACGCATCACATAGCCGCGACCCTCCTTCACGACCTCCATGGGGCCGTCTCCGGTGCGGGGCTTCATAGCAGCCATGGCGAGTTACTCCTTGCTCGTGGCCACGCGTTCGCGCGGTACAGCCACCCATTCTACGCGCCGCTTTGTAGCGTCCCAAATCGAACCTGAGGCGACTACTCCGCGCCTGGCGCCCCCGAGCCTTCGGCCACAGGAGCGCCTGCCGTCACGTAATCGATGGCTTCCTCAACGGAATCGGTCACCATGAACAGATCCATGTCAGTGGCGGAGATCTTCGCTTCTGTCGCCACCACCTCCCGGAGCCACGTCACGAGACCATCCCAGTAGGCATGACCCACCAGGACTACTGGAAAGCGCGTGATGGTCCGTGTCTGCACCAAAGTCAACGCCTCAAACAATTCGTCAAAGGTGCCAAAGCCACCTGGAAGCACAACAAAGCCCTGGCTGTACTTCACAAAGCATGTCTTGCGCGCAAAGAAGTAACGGAAGTTGATTCCCAGGTTCACGTACTCGTTGACGCCTTGCTCAAAAGGAAGTTCAATGCCGAGGCCCACGGAAACCCCACCTGCGTCGTGGGCGCCCTTGTTGGCGGCTTCCATGATCCCCGGGCCACCGCCCGTGATGACAGCAAAGCCTTTCTCTACCAAGCGTCGGCCAATATCGATGCCGTCTTGATACTCCGGAGCGGCGGGTAGCGTGCGTGCGGACCCGAATACCGAGATGGCCGGACCCAATTCCGCGAGCGCCCCAAAGCCTTCAACAAACTCGGATTGGATGCGCAGTACCCGCCAGGGGTCTTCGTGCAACCAGTGGGGAGGGTCTTGTTCGCTCAGCAGGCGCCCCGAGGTGGATTGGGCGGGCACGTTGCGGCCGCGCAGAATGACAGGGCCTTTGCGGTATTCGCGCACTGCGGTTTCCTCTCGAGTTGGAGTTAGTGAGTGAGCCACGCGGCGAGCGCGCTGCGGCATGCGTGGATCTGGTCCACAGGGCATCGTTCGTCGTCAGCGTGCGCGAGTTCCGGGTCCCCTGGGCCGTAATTCACGGCAGGAATGCCCAGTTCGCCGAATCGCGCGACATCGGTCCAGCCGAGCTTGGCACGCGGCGCACCTACCCCTGTGGCTGCCACCGCTGCTGCGAAGTCTCGTGCCAGCGGCGCGTCGAGACCTGGACGCGCACCTGGGGATTCGTCCGTGAAGACCACTTCGGGAACGATGCCCATGCTGGCATACGTGTCGTTGGCAAAGATCATGACCCGGTTCTTGGCGTGGTCCAGGTCCACTGACGGTGCAAAACGAAAGTTGATGGTCACTGTGCATTCGTCTGGAATGACGTTGCCCGCAATGCCGCCGCGGATTCCCACGGCATTGAGCCCTTCCCGGTACTGCAAGCCATCCACGTCCACCGTGAACGCGTCGTACGCGGCGAGCCGGTTCAACACAGGGGCAGCCAAGTGGATCGCGTTGATCCCTTTCCAGGCGCGGGCACTGTGGGCTGCCACACCACGGACCGTGAGGTCAAAGCGCAACGTGCCATTGCATCCCCCTTCAATGACGGCCGACGTTGGCTCACCCAAGATCGCAAAGTCACCTTCAAGGAGGTCGGGGCGCTCGCGGGCAATGCGCCCTAGACCGTTGAGCGAGGCTTCTACTTCCTCGAGGTCGTAAAACACGTAGGTGACATCCCGGGTGGGTTCTGAGAGGGCCGCCGCCAGCGACAACAACACGGCGACGCCCGCCTTCATATCCACAGCACCGCGGCCAATGATCTCGGTGCCGTCTGCGCTCAGTCGAGACGGCACGTTGTCTTTGATGGGCACCGTGTCGAGGTGTCCTGCCAAGATGATCCGTTCAGCGCGCCCCAAAGTGGTGCGCGCCACCACGGCGTTGCCAAGTCGCGTGACGTCAAGGTGTGCGCAAGCCACTAGCGCGGATTCGACCGCGTCGGCTATAGCGCTCTCGTCCCCCGAGACCGAAGGGATGTCAATGATCGCGCGCGCCAATTCGTCAACGGGAGCGGCAAGATCGAGGGTCATGGGTCAAGACTAGTCAGGCAGGTGCCATGCCTCGTAGCGCCTAGGGTGCACTAGGCGATGAACTCAACCTCCTGAGCACGAGCAAACCTCTCAACCTGCTGAAGCGCTGGCTCGTTGCGCACTTCTGGCTCCATGAAAAGTTGAGCCCTAGGTTCTCGTGGCGACTCCCAGTCGCCGTCGACGAGTATCAAGGGACACAAGGATGAGTCGAGCGAGGTGCAGAAATACTCATCAGTACCGGGGTCGGTCTGTAAGGCGAACAGCATGAGATCTTTGGGGAGCGATAGCCCCTTCTCAAAGAGAGCCTCGTCGCTACCGACGAGATCAGGTGCAATCTGGCTCCAGAAGCGGACAGTGACGGTCTTGCCACCGCTTGCGGGCTCAACTGTGAACCGCACAATTCGCTCCTGGAGCTTGAAACTTGGAGCCTCAGCGCCAGCCGGTTGTGTGATCTTGCCGTACTCGACGCTCACTGACGAGATGGTGCCGTAGACGACGACGTCCGAATCGCCTATGAGCTCTTTGAGCGTCTCCTTCGGGTCCGCCTCCGACGCCCGCACACTGTGCAAGACCGCGAAAGCATCACCACCCTCAGCGGGGGTCGCTTCCGAACACCCTGCCAACAAGGCGCCCAGGAGGGTTGCCCCCACTAAAGCAACTAGCGCTTGGAATTGGCGACCGCTACAGAACCTAGTACTGCCCATTGATGTGCCCCTTGTCGTGGTTCGAGTAGTACCTGACGTCCGGATTGCTACGCATGCACGATCGATCAACGGCAGCCGAAGCGGAGTTTGAGCCGTAGGTGGCAAACTGTCCATCTTTGAGGCCCAACGTATGTCCCAACTCGTGACATGCGAGTGCTCGGTAGTCGGAATGGGGCTTGTTCGCGTTGAACGTGACAGTGCTCTGATCACAGATCGATGACGACGCCGGGCGGGTGCACTGCGCCCAAGCGAATGCACCAGCAAGGTCCGGCGGCGGGTTGCTCGTCATGACCACCGCCACGTCAGTACTGACGCTGTATTGGCTGACTTGCGATGTGCCAACGTCGGTACCACCGTCAATCGAGACTGTTCGCGCGTAGTGCACACCGTCGTATCGAGCCGAGCCGAGGTTGCTTGACGGGTACCACATCGAGTGTGAACCGCCGTCGGCGTAACGAGAACCGAAATAATCAGCCGAGGCAGGAGAGCCCACCAGGACACTTATGACAGCAAGGCTTCCCGCGGCGATCATGAGCAAAGGGCGTCGCGGGTGACGGTGTGACATGGGTTGAGGCTACCCCCCCCTGATACCAGTGCAACCGGACGAGTCGATCCCATTTCGGGCTCGGCCGGAAGGTCGCGTCGACTCAGATGACCTCGTGGTGCGCCTCGTCGTAGACCGGCACGTTGGCCCACTTCCACACGGCGAACACTCCTACACCGCAAAACGCAATCGTCATGAGCAGTCCTATGTAGTAGATGATCAGCGCGCGGCGCTCGTCCGTGTAGCCCACCTTGATGGTTGCGATCACAAGTATCCCCACAGCGGCACACACAAGCAGTAGCGCCAGCGCGCTCACGGTGATCGCTACCTTGCGCCGCTGGGCGCTATACAAGACCACTTCGCGGGTGGCGTCTGCGTCCGCGTTGACCGGCGTCACCGGCGAGAACGGAGTCTCCCATTCGGTGTTGCGGGAGGGAATCAGGCGTGGGCGTGCGTCGTCCTGGTCATGGTCCCGCGAACCCGGCATCGTCCCTCCTGCTTAGGCAGGATACGCCCGGGCTGCACTCCCCCGTACCCTTGACCCATGACCCGCGCTGCACATGGATTTGGCATTGTCACCTTGGATACTCAGGGCAACGCACTCGACACGTGGTTTCCCGAGCCGGCTCTAGGAGAGGCGAGGGCGTCTGCCCAAGCTCCCAAGCACCTCGACGCGGCCGTCCGCACCGACGAACTCCGCCAGGTGACCACGGAAGTCACTCTGGTGGAAATCGACCTCGACGAACCCCCCACGTCCGTTCCTGATGCCTACCTGCGCCTGCACCTCTTGAGCCACCGCTTGGTCCAGCCGCACGGGGTGAACCTTGAGGGCATCTTTGGCATCTTGCCGAACGTGGTGTGGACCTCCGAGGGGCCGTGCGCGGTGGAAGGCTTTGAGGCTACGCGCGGCCGCTTGCGCGCCTTTGGAAAGAACGTCACCGTCTACGGCGTGGACAAGTTCCCACGCATGGTGGATTACGTAATTCCCACTGGCGTACGCATTGCCGATGCCGACAGGGTCCGGCTGGGCGCTCACCTGGCAGAGGGCACCACCGTGATGCATGAAGGTTTTGTGAACTTCAACGCCGGCACGCTTGGCACGTCGATGGTGGAGGGCCGGATCTCTGCTGGAGTAGTGGTGGGAGCGGGCTCGGACATCGGCGGGGGTGCGTCCATCATGGGCACGCTCTCCGGCGGGGGTAAGCATGTCATCTCCATTGGCGAGCGGTCATTGCTAGGAGCCAACGCCGGGCTAGGAATCCCCTTGGGTGACGACTGCGTGGTGGAGGCGGGCCTGTACTTGACGGCTGGCTCCAAAGTGCTGGTGGTGGGCTCAAGCAACAGCACCGGGGAGCCACTCGTGGTCAAGGCACGTGACCTCGCAGGCAACAACGGCATTCTGTTCCGCCGCAACTCCACCACGGGCGCGATTGAGGCAGTGGCGCGCGAGGGCTCGGGCATCGAGCTCAACGCGGCGCTACACGCGAACTGATGGCACGCAGTCGCAAGCGGGG
Organism: Actinomycetes bacterium; assembly: GCA_023428185.1. Taxonomy (GTDB): domain Bacteria; phylum Actinomycetota; class Actinomycetes; order Actinomycetales; family Demequinaceae; genus Demequina. The sequence goes on along the minus strand of JAEYYZ010000087.1, from coordinate 9,050 downwards.
CGTAGGCATCGTTGCCGTGCTCTTGCTCCTTGCGGCTGGCGGCGCGGCCGCCGTGTGGGGCCCTGCCTTGTTCAGGGAACAGGGCTACCGGTTGTCCACTGAGCGATGCACGGCTGAACTCAACGCCTACATCGACAACAAGACCGCGGAGCAGGCCAACAATGCAGCAATCATCGCGGCAGTGGGAATGTCCCACGGTTTTGACTTACAAGGCGTGACGGTGGCTATAGCGACCGCCATTCAGGAGTCCTCACTGCGCAACCTCGACTACGGTGACCGCGACTCCCTAGGCCTGTTCCAGCAGCGCCCCTCCCAAGGCTGGGGGACGGAAGAGCAGATCATGGACCCGCATTACTCGGCGTCGATGTTCTTCTTGGCTCTTGACCGCGTCGAGGGCTGGGAAGAGATGACGCTGACTGAAGCAGCTCAAGCGGTGCAAATCTCCGGATTCCCCGACGCCTACGCCGACCACGAGCAAGAAGCATTGGCGTGGGCGGCCGCATTCACCGGGAGCGGAGCGACCGTGGACTGCAGCATCTCCGCGGACACGCCTGGCACCGCTCAAGCCCTGACTGAACGCATCGCGTGGGACTTTGGCTCTGGCCGTTACGAGGTTCAAGTACTTGACGTCAACGAGGCACAAAGCGTGTTGGGTGTCACCGCCGTGGACGGCACCGAATCCGCGCTGCTCGCCCTGCGCGAGTGGGCGGCCGCCACCGCGAGCACCACTGGCGTGCAGCGGGCAACCATTGCGGGTGTGGGTTGGGACAACCTCGTGGGCAGGATAGAGGCGGCCGATGCCCCGGATCCTTCAGACCCCATTGCGAGTTTCAGCGGCGTGGTGCTCGTGCTCAACACACCGTGAGGTGGCTGCGGCCTACGCGCGGTACCGGGCCTTGGCATCGTTGATGGCCTGAATCCAGCCTTCCACTGTGGGCTCAGCCGCCGCCACGCCAGCTTGCATGGTGAGCGCCTCGATATTGTGGGTGTCGCCGTCGGCGTGCACAATGCGCACGCCCACCATCGCCACGCGCTTGCCAGTCGAGACCCGCTCGGCACGTTTGATGTCTGACCACGGCGTCACATACGTGAGGCGGAACGGATCGGGTTCCCACACGCCCTCGCGATCCACGCGCACTTTGAGGGTGAGCAAACGAATCCCTGCGTACATGAACGGCAGCATTCCCAGGAGCGGCACCGCGGCAAACAGTTTGGCCGTGCCGTCAAATAATAGGGCGGCTCCCACGGTAAAGATGAGCAACAAGTCGCCAAACACCAAGTAGGTGATGGCCTGCCGAGTAGCGTCGCGGTGACGCAAAATGACCGCGTCCGCAGCAGCTTCGGTCATGGCGTGGGCCTGCCTACTTGCGCTCGGCTAGCGCGACGTAGTCTCGCTCCACCTCGCCCACGTAGATCTGGCGTGGACGCCCAATCTTGGTGCGGGGGTCGGTGAGCATCTCGCGGTAGTGAGCCACCCAGCCTGGCATGCGGCCCAACGCGAACAGCGGCGTGAACATGGTGGTGGGGAAGCCCATCGCGGAGTACAGCAGGCCGGTGTAGAAGTCCACATTGGGGTACAGCTTGCGCTCAATAAAGTACTCATCGCTCAAAGCGATTTCCTCGAGTCGCTGAGCCATGGCAAACGTCTCGTTGTCGCCACCCAACTTGGCCAGGACATCGTCCGCAACGCGCTTGACCACGGCACCGCGGGGGTCGTACGACTTGTAGACGCGGTGGCCAAAGCCCATGAGCCGCGCACCCTCGGCCTTGTCCTTCACCTTGGCCACAAACTGCTCCACGGTGTCGCCGGATTCCTTAATGCCGTCGAACATCCGTAGCGCCGCCTCGTTGGCTCCGCCGTGAAGAGGACCGGACAAGGCGCCGATGCCCGCCGAGATAGATGCGTAGATATTGGCTTGGGAGGAGCCCACGATGCGCACGGTGGAGGTGGAGCAGTTCTGCTCGTGATCGCCGTGCAGAATGAGCAACACGTCCAGGGCGTGCTTGATGACGGGGTCGAGGTCGAGTTCTCCACTCGCGGGCGCAAACGCCAGGCGCATGAACTCGTCCACATAGTTGCCCTTGCGGCGAGGCTCAATGAGGTCTTCACCCTGGGCGCGCCGCTGCAAGTACGCGATGACGGTGGCCGTCTTGGCGAGCAACAGCACCGAGGCGAGTTCAATCTGCTCAGGGTCCCTGCCCACGGAGTCGGGGTAGAACGTGGAAAGCGCAGAGACCGCTCCAGCCAGAACTGCCATGGGGTGAGCGTCGCGCGGGAAGGCCTCGAGGAAGGCCTTGATGCCATCGTGGACGGACATGTGCCTGGCAACGCGGTTGGCGAGTGCGGCGAATTGATCCTCCGTGGGAAGCTCACCAAAGATCAGCAGGTAAGCCACCTCGAGGAACGTGGAGTTCTCGGCAAGCTGCTCAATCGGGTACCCGCGGTAACGCAAAATGCCGGCGTCGCCATCGATATACGTAATGGCGCTCTCGCACGAGGCAGTGTTCATGAACCCCGGGTCCACGGTCACCAGGCCGGTGTCGCGCAACAGGGTGGCCACTGACAGCCCGTCGTTACCCACGGTGGCTCGTTCAATACCGAGCTCACGTGTGGTGCCGTCAATAGTCAGCCGCGCATCAACGACCTGTGCCATGCGTCCTCCTGCCAGCACCGGGTTGACCCGGCTTTGTCGCCAGTTTACCTAGGGTTGACGAGCCTGCGAGCCGCCGACTGGACCCTCTCGTCCGTTGCAGTGAGCGCTATGCGAACATTTCGCACACCCGCGTCACCATAGAAACTTCCAGGCGCCGCGAGAATTCCCCGCTGTGCGAGCCACTCGATGGTGTCCCAACAGTCCTCGCCGCGCGTCACCCACAAGTAAAGCCCCGCTTGCGAATCTTCAATGGTGAATCCGGCATGTACCAGGGCCTCTGCGAGAACAGTACGCCGCGCGGCATAGATCGCCTTCTGGGCGGCCGTGTGGCTCTCATCCCCCAGCGCCGCCACCATCGCGGCTTGAACCGGCGCAGGCATGATCATGCCGATGTGCTTGCGTGCCTCGAGCAAGGCTGCAATGACGGCTGGATCCCCGGCGGCGAAGGCCGCACGGTAGCCGGCAAGGTTGGATTGCTTGGACAGTGAGTACAACGCGAGCACTCCGTCAGTGGACCCGCCGCGAACCGCCGGGTCCAGCACCGAGGGGACTCCCCGGCTCGCATACGGCTCATCCCAAGCGAGCTCCGCGTAACACTCATCCGACACCACCAGCGCGCCGATGCTCCGAGCCGCTTCCACTACCTGGGCCAAGTAATCCGTGCTTGCCACCGCACCCGTGGGGTTCGAGGGCGAGTTGACCCATACAAGTTTGACCGCAGGGTTGTCTGCCCACTCGGCCACGGCATCGGCCGGCGTGGGGGTAGCGCCGGCCAGACGAGCACCCACGTCATACGTGGGGTATGCGACGCGAGGATGAACCACTACATCGCCAACCCCCAGGCCCAGGAGTGACGGCAACATGGCCACCAACTCCTTGGAGCCCACTGTTGGCAACACTGCATGCGGGTCCAGGTTGGGTACGTTGCGGCGCCGCGCAAACCACTCCACCACGGCCTCGCGCAATTCCGCAGTGCCGTGCGTAGTGGGATAGCCAGGGGCGTTTGCTGCCTCAATCAGCGCCCGCTGCACCACCTGGGGAGTGGGATCAACCGGAGTGCCAACGGACAGGTCAACGATGCCGTCAGGGTGCTGCGCGGCCGTGGACTTGAAAGGCGCGAGTGAGTCCCAGGGAAAATCGGGAAGGGAGGCGGCGAAGAGGCCCATAGGCGTTGGCCCCGAGGGCACTAGTCCTGAACTTGCAACGGCAACGACTTGATGAGGTCGTGATCGTGGTTGATCAGACCCATCTTTGCCGCACCGCCCGGGGAGCCAATCTCAGAGAAGAACTCCACGTTCGCCGCGTAGTAGTCAGACCACTTGTCAGGAACATCGTCCTCGTAGTAAATCGCTTCCACGGGGCACACAGGTTCGCATGCACCACAGTCCACACACTCGTCGGGGTGGATGTAGAGCATGCGGTCGCCCTCATAGATGCAGTCGACGGGACACTCGTCGATGCATGCCTTGTCCTTGACATCTACACAGGGCAGGGCGATGACGTACGTCACTGATGCTCCTTAAGGGGCGGGTTCAAGGTCGGGACCATCATAGCCGCGCCACGGAATGGCTTTGGTTACTGGCACACAATGGCCGGTACAGCCCGGTAGGTCCACGTGAAGGGCTCTTCCTTCACCAATACGCCGTCGAGGTACACGTAACGCGTGTTGGTGATGGTGAAGCCTTGGCTCGCGCCTTGGCGCGTGCACCCGGGATCGCTCGAGTATTGCGTGCCCGCGCTGCGCACGTTGTACTTCCCGGAGCTAGTGGTTTCCACCGTGTAGTACGGCGTGGACCACAAGTCCACCGTGACGGAGGCATTCTCTACATAGGCGTTCACCAGAATGGCGTACGGAGTGTCATTGCGGAACTTCATGTCCAGGCTGGGGAGGAAGAGGGTCGCCTCCCGGCCGGCCGGGTAGCGCGCAAACCATTCGGAGTGGGGACGATGCTGCACGTCCTCGAGCCCGGCAAAGTAACCAGCGTTGTACGCAGTGGTCGCCATTTGGGATAGACCGCCGCCCATCGCTTCGGAGTGCACGTTGGAAATGATGGCGCCCGCGCTGACGTACCCGTGGGCAGCATCCACTGGACCAATCGCCTCCGCCAAGCTGAAAACCTCACCCGGCTCAATGATGGTGCCACTCATGCGTTGCGCGGCGTTGGCGATATTGCGCTCACGGCGCGACTCTCGCGGGGTGAACGGCGTGGTGAACGACGAGATGCGGTGAGTGAAGTCTTGAAGGTCTATGTCCTCAGCCGTCACCGCGGGCGGGGTCTCAATGAATGCGATCGGGCCGCTGTGGTTGATGCCGGAGGCCGCCGCTATGGCAGCCGCCTCCATGTTCTCGTCGTCAATTACGCGTGCGGGTTGACCGGGGTCCACTACCAACATGTGCGCTGCATCGAACATGAGCGAAGCGTCCCGCGCCGCGTTCTCAAGGTGCGGGTGCGAGCGCCTCAAGTCGCTGGCCAAGCGTTCCCCGTTCACCGTCAGCGACAAGTGCCCATCCACCAATTCGTACCCCGTGTAGGTAGCGAATTCCTCAGGGGTCAACACCACATTTCCGTTGGGGGAGGTCAGTGTCACCTCCTTGGCAAAGACCCATTCGTTCATGGCTTTTTGGAAGCGCACCGCTTCTTCAGTGGTGAGTTCCGGCGACTCCACAACGGCAACCGCCGCAAAACTGTTGGCGTGGGGCCATGTCTCAAAGATTTGAGTGGCGGTCGCTTCAACATCCACTTCGATGCGCGGCTGGCCCGCCGTGATCTGCACCTCTGGGCCGTCCATGTCCACGGTGGCTTCCACCGCATCTTGGTTAAGGCCCACTGTGGCCGCCTCGCGCACGGCCTCAGTCACTGTCTGGGCGTCCCGCGTGACAACAGGCTCTACCTCTCCCCCGCCCGTCAGCCTCGAGACAATCCGTCGCGGGTCCAATGAGAAACCCACGATCCTGTTGGCCGTGGCATCGCCGTGCATCTCCAACCCGGCTGCCGAGGGGGGTAACTCGGTGCTGTTGAGCTCAACCGCCACGGTGATGGGGGCATCGTTCACCTGCTCGGCGAGCGCCAACACCTCTCGTCGCACCTCACCTGCAGACATCCCAGACAGGTCCGTGCCCAGCACCGTGGTGCCCTCCGGTGCGGCACTGCCTGCCCACGCCTGCGCGCCCGCATACGCGGCGAGCACACTCACCAGGGCGATGACAAGAGCTCGGCGGCGGTTCCTAGGGGCCGATGCCGGGGCAGGCTCAGGGCGCGGGACCGGCACCGGCAACGGCAGCGGCGCGGGCTCGGGCTCGGGCGCGGGCGCGGGTTCAGGTTCAGGTTCAGGCTCCGGCTCCGGCTCAGGCTCAGGCTCAGGCTCCGGCTCAGGCTCCGGCTCGGGCGCGAGCGCGGGAGCCTCTTTCTTGGCCTTCGGCTGTTTCTTGAGTTTTGGCTTTGGCTCAGGCTCAGGTTCCGGTTCCGGTTCCGGCTTTGGCTCAGGCTCAGGCTCTGGCTCCGGCTCCGGTTCCGGTTCCGGCTCTGGCTCAGGCTCAGACTCCGGCTCCGGCTCCGGCTCAGGTTCTGGCTCGGGCTGGGGCTCGGGCTCGGGCGCCGGCTCCGGCTCCGGCTCAGGTTCCGGTTCCGGTTCCGGCTCAGGTTCTGGCTCGGGCTGGGGCTGGGGCTCGGGCTCCGGCTCCGGCCGAACCTTGGCCCGAGGCTTACGCTTGGCAGGCGCCTTCGCCACCACCTGCATCGCCACGGTGTCGGCTACCGCATCGTCCGCTCGGAACTCCTCGATGACAAACTCAAGGTCGGTGGGCGCCGCGCCGGAAATTACTGCCTTTGATGCCGGCAATGGTGGCATCGGCAGGACTCGAGGAGTCTTGGGCCCATCCTGCGTGGCGCGTAGCGCCGATTGGCGCCGTAGCGTCCGGTGCGCCACGGCACGGCGGCGCTGGGCGAGCACAAACTCGGCCTCGGCAATGAGGTCTCTTCTACGCTTGGACATCGCGCCCCTCGAGCAAGAACCGCGGGATCAGGGCTACTGCGACAATGACCAGAGCGCCCCCGTAGAGCCACAGGTAACCATTGGTGTCGGAGGCAATGAGAACCGAGTTACCCGGTCCGCGCTGCGCGTAAACCATAGTCATGGCTGCCCACGCAGCGGCAAACACTGAGTAACCCAGCCAGCGAGCCCAAGCCCGCGCAAAGATGCTTGCCGTAGCAACGAGGATCAGCCCCAGTGCAACGCCAATGAAGCCGTATGCACGATGGCCACCAACGCCCACGGTGGCGACCCCTACACCCAATAGGGTGAGCGCCACCAACTGGATCACCCGCTTGAGCATGTGGTCAAGAATAGGCGAGCGTTGCGCAGATTCTCGCGACACAAGCCGAGAGAAGTCACGCACTTAACCTTGCTTCTTGGCCCGTGAGGCCGCCCTTGCGCGCTCGGTTTGGTCCAAGATCACCTTGCGGATGCGCACCTTCTCAGGCGTCACCTCCACACATTCATCATCGCCCGCAAACTCAAGCGATTCTTCCAAGGTGAGACGGCGGGGAGGGGTCAAACGCTCAAGTTCATCGCCCGTGGAGGAGCGAATGTTGTTGAGTTTCTTTTCCTTGGTGATGTTGACATCCATGTCCTCGGCGCGGTTGTTCTCACCAATGACCATGCCTTCGTAGACATCCTCCGTGGGGCCTACAAAGAAGGTGCCGCGAGCCGCGAGGTCCATGAGCGCGTTGGGGGTCACCACACCGGAGCGGTCCGCCACGAGTGAACCTGATTGGCGGTAGTCGATGTTGCCAGCCCAAGGCTCGTACCCGTGGCTGATGGACGAGGCAATACCTGTACCGCGGGTCTCGGTCAGGAAGGTTGACCTGAACCCAATAAGACCGCGCGCGGGGACGATGAACTCCATACGCACCCACCCCGTGCCGTGGTTGGACATCGTCTCCATGCGGCCCCGCCGGGCTGCCAGCAACTGCGTGACTGCACCCAAGTGCTCTTCTGGGACGTCAATGGTCATGTGTTCCATAGGTTCGTGGAGCTTGCCGTCCACGGTACGCGTGACCACTTGCGGCTTGCCCACGGTGAGCTCGAATCCCTCGCGGCGCATCTGCTCCACCAAGATGGCGAGCGCCAACTCACCACGGCCCTGGACCTCCCACGCATCGGGACGCTCGGTGGGCAGAACACGGATCGAGACGTTACCGATGAGTTCGCGGTCAAGGCGGTCCTTGACTTGGCGGGCGGTCACCTTGGCACCCTTGACTCGCCCAGCGAGCGGGGAGGTGTTGATACCGATAGTGACGGAGATGGCCGGGTCATCGACCGAAATGAGTGGCAATGGACGAGGGTCATCACTATCCGTGAGCGTCTCGCCAATGGTGATGTCTTCAATACCCGCAACAGCCACAATGTCGCCGGGACCTGCCTGCTCCGTCGGGACGCGATCGAGGCCCTTGGTTTCAAGAAGTTCTGTGATCTTCACTTGCTTGATGGTGCCGTCGGCGCGAGCCCACGCCACTTGCTGGCCCTTGCGGAGGGTGCCGTTATAGACGCGCAACAACGCCAAGCGCCCCAAGAACGGGGAAGCGTCCAAGTTGGTGACGTGGGCTTGCAACGGGAAGGAGTCGTCATACACGGGTGCCGGTATGCGTTCCATGATGGTGTGGAAGAGCGGCTCAAGGTTGTCGCCGTCAGGCAAGGTGCCGTCGGCCGGTTGCGTGAGCGATGCAATACCTGCCTTGGCGGACGCGAACACCACAGGCACGGCCAGCAGTGCGTCAATGTCCAGGTCTGGGACCTCATCATGAAGGTCCGACGCTAGGCCCAACAGCAAGTCGTGGGTTTCCTCCACCACCTCGGTGATGCGCGAGTCAGAGCGGTCGACTTTGTTGACCACGATGATCACAGGAAGGTGCGCCGCGAGCGCCTTGCGGAGCACAAAGCGAGTCTGCGGCAACGGGCCTTCGGAGGCATCGACGAGCAGCACTACGCCGTCCACCATGGACAGACCGCGCTCTACTTCGCCACCAAAATCGGCGTGGCCGGGGGTGTCGATCACGTTGATGGTGACGCCACCTGGGATCGCCGCAGCACCCGTGTAACGGATGGCTGTGTTCTTGGCGAGGATGGTGATGCCCTTTTCCCGTTCAAGGTCACCGGAGTCCATGGCACGTTCGTCGGGGTTGGCGTGTTCACTAAAGGCACCGCCTTGCCACAGCATGGCGTCCACCAAAGTGGTCTTGCCATGGTCAACGTGGGCGACGATAGCGACGTTGCGCAAGTCTGAGCGCACGGGCATATAAGGACTCTTCCGTGAGGGGTGATGCTCCGAGAGGAGCCGCACCATTCTACCCGGGACCCGGGTTTGTTACCGCAAGGCCTCGTAAAGCTCCGAAATCT